>NZ_JBEXUP010000007.1:0-126248 GCF_040614375.1 Nonomuraea sp. NPDC005983 | reverse complement strand
AACCCCCAAATTGTTATTTTACCCAAAACACACCCACCGGGGGCTGGGCCCCCCCGAGGTCCGGCTCTCCACTCCCGCGCCCTGAGCCAACAGCTATTCAGTCACGTCGTGACCTGCCCAGAATACTGGGGCAGTGCACTTATTCCAGAGGTGCGGTATTCCTAAGGATCAGACCCCGTCGGTCCAGTACTTCTGGAGCCGCGCGATGGCCTCCTCCTTGCTCATCCCCGCCACGGCCGTCTCGTCAAGACCCACCCTGGAGATCAACATGAACACGAGGTCTGCGGGCAGGGCCTCCGATGGCAACTCGGGGGCTCCGCGATCGGGTCTCACCTCGTTCTGAACGCACGCCCAGAAGGTCACCTCGTCCACCTGAAGTTGATCGCGGAGAATGTGACTCCAAATACCCGGGCCATAGGTGCTTCGGTCGACCGGATGAGAGATCCGGGTTCTCAGAATCCTGCCATCGGGAAGATCCAGCTCGTAGGTGACATGGTGCGTCCCTGTTCCTCCCCGGGCGTTCCGCACCAGACGCCAGCCCTCGATCCGACAGAACCGGTCGTGATGCTCACGGGCAGGCTGGGGCCAGCTCACCGGCCCTTCCCTACCAGCCATTCGCGCAGTTGCTCGTCATCACTGAGGCTGATCAACTGCACAAGCCCCCAGTTCTCGCGGTGGTTTGGCGCGTCGAGCAGACGGCCCTGCCAATCCTCCGCGTACTCACGGAGGCCCTCGATCATCTCCGCAATGGCTTGATCAAAGGTCGCACCGTCCGCGGCGACAGGTAGCCCCGGAATGAAAACCGACCAGCCACCAGCTTCAGGAAGCACCTGTGCTCGAGAAGGAGTGACCACCGCGAGGTAGTGCCGGAGTCTTTCAACATCCACGAAGGCGGTCACGGCTGACTCACGACGCACCGTTGCCACGCGACCTCTCTCGGCCGCATCCAAAAGCGCCTTGAGATGTGCACGAGCTTCTGTATAGCTGTCGAAGTGAACAGCGGTCATGACGAACCTCCCAGCGAGACGCACCTCTACGGTGCCACGTCACCTTAGGTACGTCAAGTACGTCGCGTACTGATCATTCAACCGCGCGGCCGACCGTACAGTTGCATCAAGCGCAACAACTGGCACCAGATTTGTGAACGGGGCGTCAGCATGTCACCGACACCCCGTTGCCGACCAGGCATTTCACATCTAGCTGGAGCCCAAAACTAGCTGCAGCCGCTCGTCGAGCCGCAGCCCTCGCAGACGTAGCAGCTCCCCGCGGGACGCATCTTGGTGCCGCACGTCATGCAGAGCGGCGCGTCGGCCGTGAAGCGCTGGTGGCTCTCAAGCGTCACCTCCTTGACCGGCTCCGGCTTGGGCCTCTCCTCGATCGGCGCCGACTGGGCGAGCGCCTCGCGGTCGACCGTCTCCGCGAGCGCGGCCGGGTCCTCGCCGCGCTGCTGGGCGGCGCGTTCGGCGGCCGAGAAGATGCCCAGGGCCGCCCGCTCGTCGTACGGCAGGTGGTCGAGGGCCAGGCGACGGAAGATGTAGTCCATCACCGAGGTGGCCATCCGGATGTCCGGGTCGTCGGTCATCCCGGCGGGCTCGAAGCGCATGTTGACGAACTTGCTCATGTACGTCTCGAGCGGCACGCCGTACTGGAGGCCGATCGAGATCGCCACCGAGAAGGCGTCCATGACGCCCGCCAGGGTCGAGCCCTGCTTGGACATCTTGAGGAAGACCTCGCCCAGACCGTCGTCGGGGTAGGACGACGCGGTCATGTACCCCTTCGCGCCGCCGACCGTGAACCGGGTGGTCATGCTCGGACGCTGGTTGGGCATCCGGCGCCTGGTGGGCCGGTTGACCTCGATAACCTTGACCTCGGGCACGCTCTCGGTCTTGGCCTCGGTCTTGGCTTCGTCCTTCTTGCCCGCGGCCGACAGCGGCTGGCCGACCTTGCAGTTGTCGCGGTAGACGGCCAGCGCCTTGAGGCCGAGCTTCCAGCCCTCCAGGTAGACCTGCTCGATGTCGTCGATCGTGGCCGACTCGGGCAGGTTCACCGTCTTGGAGATCGCGCCCGACAGGAACGGCTGCGTGGCGGCCATCATCCGGACGTGGCCCATCGGCGCGATCGCCCGCTCGCCCATCGCACAGTCGAACACCTCGTAGTGCTCGTGCTTGAGGCCGGGGGCGTCGACGACGTGGCCGTGCTCGGCGATGTACTCGACGATCGCCTCGTTCTGCTCCTGCTGGTAGCCGAGCTGCTTGAGCGCCCGCGGGATCGTCTGGTTGACGATCTGCATGGACCCGCCGCCCACCAGCTTCTTGAACTTGACCAGCGCGAGGTCGGGCTCGATGCCGGTGGTGTCGCAGTCCATCATCAGGCCGATGGTGCCGGTCGGGGCCAGCAGCGACGCCTGGGCGTTACGGTAGCCGTTCTTCTCGCCGATCCTGAGGCACTCGGACCACTGGCGGGACGCCTCGGCGTGGATCTTCCCGTCCATGGAGCCGATCGTGCGCAGGTCGTCGTTGGCGGCGGCGTGCTTGCGCATGACCCGCTTGTGCGGCTCGGCGTTGCGCGCATAGCCGTCGTACGCCCCGACGACCCCGGCCAGCTCGGCGCTGCGCCGGTAGGAGACGCCGGTCATCAGGCTGGTGATCGCGCCCGCGACCGCACGGCCGCCGTCGGAGTCGTAGGCGTGGCCGGTGGCCATGAGCAGCGCGCCCAGGTTGGCGTAGCCGATGCCGAGCTGCCGGTAGGCGCGGGTGGTCTCGCCGATCTTCTCGGTCGGGAAGTCGGCGAACGTGATCGAGATGTCCATCGCGGTGATGATCAGCTCGGTCAGCTTGACGAAGTTCTGCACGTCGAAGGAGTTGTCGTCCTTCAGGAACTTCAGCAGGTTGATGCTGGCCAGGTTGCACGAGGAGTTGTCGAGGTGCACGTACTCCGAGCACGGGTTCGACGCCGTGATGCGGCCGGTCTCGGGCGTGGTGTGCCAGTCGTTGATCGTGTCGTCGTACTGCAGGCCGGGGTCGGCGCACTCCCAGGCGGCCTTGGCCATCTTGCGGAACAGGCCGCGGGCGTCGACCGTCTCGATCACCTCGCCCGTCAGGCGGGCACGCAGGCCGAAGTCGCCGCCCTTCTCGACCGCGCGCATGAACTCGTCGGACACGCGCACCGAGTTGTTGGCGTTCTGGTACTGCACCGAGACGATGTCCTTGCCGCCCAGGTCCATGTCGAACCCGGCGTCGCGGAGCGCGCGGATCTTGTCCTCCTCGCGCGCCTTCGTCTCGATGAACTCCTCGATGTCGGGGTGGTCGACGTCCAGCACGACCATCTTGGCCGCCCGGCGGGTCGCGCCGCCGGACTTGATGGTGCCCGCGCTCGCGTCGGCGCCGCGCATGAAGCTCACCGGGCCGCTCGCCGTGCCGCCACTGGAGAGCAGCTCCTTGGACGAGCGGATCCGCGACAGGTTCACGCCCGAACCCGAGCCGCCCTTGAAGATCACGCCCTCTTCCTTGTACCACTCCAGGATCGACTCCATCTGGTCGTCCACGGAGAGGATGAAACAGGCGCTGACCTGCTGCGGGCTCTGCGTGCCCACGTTGAACCAGACGGGCGAGTTGAACGCGAAGACCTGGTGGACCAGGGCGTGCTTCAGCTCGTGGTCGAAGATCTCGGCGTCCTCGTCGCTGGCGAAGTAGCCGTTCTCGACGCCCGTCCTGGTGTAGACGCTCACCACCCGGTCGACGAGCTGCTTCAGGCTCCACTCGCGCTGCGGCGTGCCGACCGCGCCACGGAAGTACTTGGTCGTCACGATGTTGGCCGCGTTGACCGACCAGGACTCGGGGAACTCGACGCCCCGCTGCTCGAAGTTGATCGAGCCGTCGCGCCAGTTGGTCATGACGACGTCGCGGCGCTCCCACGTGATGTCGTCGTACGGATGCACGCCGGGCTGGGTGAAGATCCGCTTCATCTTCAGACCCTTGCGCGGACGCTTACCTCCGCGCGCGACTGAACCGCTGGCCGTCTCCGTCATGACTCCCCCTTCTCCGCCTTCAACTGTTCGATCTCGGCCTCGAAGTCCGCCAGGCTCTCGAAACCGCGATATACCGATGCGAACCGCAGGTAGGCCACCTCGTCCAACTCCCGCAGCGGGCCCAGAATCGCCAGGCCCACCTCGTTCGAGGGAATCTCGGCCGCGCCCTTGGCTCTGATGGCCTCTTCGACCTGCTGCCCCAGCTGGGCCAGCGAATCCTCACTCACCGGCCTGCCCTGGCAGGCCCGTCGCACGCCGGCGACGACCTTGTCACGCGAGAACGGCTCCGTCACGCCGCTACGCTTGCTCACCATCAGGAGCACGGTCTCCTGGGTGGTGAACCTGCGCCCGCACTCGGGACAGGTGCGGCGGCGCCGGATGGCCGCGCCGTCGTCCGTCGAGCGGCTGTCGATGACCCTCGTGTCAGGATGGCGACAGAACGGACAGTGCACGCTTTCGCCTCCCGGACCCGCGGCCACCACAGGCGTCAAGAGCCCTTTTCCGTACGCTCACGCGCGCCCCATGGAGAACCATGGTGCGGTCACGGAAACACAAGGTGTGGTGAACTACATCGGTGTAACTACTAGATGTTGTGGTCCAACCGTAGAAGCGCGCGACCATGAACGCAAGTTGGCGGACCCCCTCCCGCCGAAGTCGCTGATCAGCGTGTCCTCCCCGGTGTGTCGCCGACAACAACCGCCGCGACGGCGATGTTCCTGCACACACAGGTCACTTCGGTTGTGTGCGAACACGCAGGTGAACCGCGATCACAGCAGCATCGACCGGCACATGCGCGACACCGCGCATCCACTCTTTCCAAGGGTTCACCCGCCGGGCCCGTCGATCCGGATTCCCCGTTGACGGCGGGAGTCGGTAGGTTCAGCGCCCATGGACGGGATAGCAGCAACCGTCGCCGCGGCAGCGGGGATGTTCGCCGGCACCAACGTGGACGACCTCGTCGTGCTCACCGTGCTGTTCCTGTCGGCGCGCACGACCGGGGCCCCGAGGGCGTGGCAGATCTGGGCGGGCCAGTACGCGGGGGTGGCGGCGCTCGTGGCCCTGTCGGTGGTCGCGGCCCTGGGCCTGACCATCCTCCCGGACGACTGGGTCGGCCTCCTGGGGCTGGTCCCGCTCGCGCTCGGGGTGCGCGGCCTGGTCTCGGCCGTCCGCGGCGGCGGAGGGTCCGCGCCCGCCGTCGCGTCCGGCCTGGTCGCGGTGACGGGGGTCACGGTCGCCAACGGCGCGGACAACGTCTCCGTCTACACGCCGGTGTTCCGGACGATCGGCACCGGCCCCACGGTCGTGACCGTCCTCGTGTTCGCCATCGGGGTGGCCGTGTGGTGCGTGGCGGGGGCGTGGCTCGGCTCGCACAAGCGGGTCATCGAGATCGTCGAACGGTACGGGCAGTGGCTCGTGCCCGGGGTGTTCATGGCGATCGGCGCGCTCATCGTCCTCGAGTCAGGCGTCATCGCAAGGCTCTTCTGACTCCCCCGCCCGCACCCCGACGGGGCCGCGCGACACCCGAACCTCTCCCCTGACTTCGCCGAGCGTGTCGGCGCCCCCTACCGCGCCACTGGCAGCACCGACTCGCCCCTGGTCACGGGTGCTGCTGAGGCGAGGCCGGCCGCCCGGGTGCCCAGCCAGAACCCGCCGAGAGACAGCAGCGCCACCCCGACCACCAGCACGATCCGCCCGCGCCGCGTCAGCCGCAGCGGCGGCCTGCGCGCTCTCGTCGGCGGTACGCCGTCCTGCCTGGGGGCGCGGACGATCCGGCCCGCGTCCACTCGCCGTCCACCCGCCGGACGTCTGTCAGCACTCCCCCGCCGTGCCGCGTCCGGCGAGCCCATCTGCCGCCCCGTGCTCGTCCGCCGCTTGGGGCTCCCCTGCGATCGCGCCTTCGCACGCTTCCTGGCGCTCCCCTGGGCCACGCCTGGCTGCCGTCCGGGGGCCACCTCGCGTGGCACACCGGGTCGGTCTGCGGACGAAACCGCCTCCCCATGGGTTCGTCCGCCCTCGCCGCCGGCGCGCCCCTGGTCGAGCGGGCGCGGGGCCGCTCGACGCCCTCCCGGATACCCCCGGGGGACTCTCGGCGCGCCCGGCGCGCCGTCGGCATGGCGTCGCCCTCGACGCTGGGCGTCGGCGTCGGACTCCGTGCCGGACTCCGTGTCGGACTCCGCGCGCGGCGGCGGCACCAGCCACAGCCTCGGCCCTCCCTGAGCCGCCGGCCCGCGACGCGGCCCGGACGGACCCCCAGAACCCGCCCCGGGGCGACCCACGGACCGACCCGAGGAACCCGCCACGGACCGACCCGAGGAACCCGCCACGGACCGACCCGAGGAGCCAACCGCGGAGCGACCCGAGGAGCCAACCGCGGAGCGACCTGCGGATCCCGCAACGGGACGGTGCCCGGCGCCCGGCCTCCCGGGCCGCCCCGGGGAACCGGAGGCAACCCCCGGGCCGCGACCCGTGCCGGGATCTTCGTATCCGCGACCGCGTTCGAAACCGGCCGAAGCCGGTTTTCTGTCGGAATTGCCGTTTGGATAGTGCTCAGAGTGGTTGTCGTGTGTATTGTCCGTGCCATCGCCGCCGCCCCCGATCGCGTCCGCGATGAGGGTCAGCCGCCTGGCATCGTCGCTGGTGGTGTCTGTGGTCGTGGTCGCTCGCATGATTGACCTCCCGCCCATCGTGGCCTGACGAAAAGGCCCAACAAAGATCGGCAAATCGAACACGGTGTCGATCGAACTCCCGTACGATGTTGTACACCACGCTGGCAACAATTTCGAGGAAGACTCGAACAATTGTTTGAAGATGATCTTCAACAGCGATACGGTCGCTGTGTGCGACACGAAGACCACGGACCGGGAGGCTGGCCGGTGAGGCCGCCCGCCGGGCGAGGAGGAAGAGCATGAGCGAGCGGGAGGACGCGAACGGGGTTACCGACCTCGCGGTGCGTCGGCGCGACTCTCTGGGCTTGACGCCCAGGCAGCGCAAGATCCTCGAGGTGATCCGAGACTCGGTGCAGCAGCGCGGCTATCCGCCCTCCATGCGGGAGATCGGCGAGGCGGTCCAGCTGACGAGCACGTCCAGCGTGTCGCACCAGTTGACGGCGTTGCAGCGCAAGGGGTATCTGCGGCGCGACCCTCACCGGCCGCGCGCGCTTGAGGTGCGCCTGCCCGGCGAGCCCGCCCTCTGGGTCGACCCCGACGCCTCCACCGACGAGCCCACGGTGAGCAGGCCGACGGCCGCCTACGTCCCGCTCGTCGGCCGGATCGCCGCAGGTGGGCCGATCCTGGCCGAGGAGAGCGTCGAGGACGTCTTCGCGCTGCCCAAGCAGCTCGTCGGCGAGGGCACGCTGTTCCTCCTGCAGGTCGCCGGCGACTCGATGATCGACGCCGCGATCGCCGACGGCGACTGGGTCGTGGTCCGCCAGCAGCCGGTGGCCGAGAGCGGCGACATCGTGGCGGCCATGATCGAGGGCGAGGCCACGGTCAAGACCTTCAAGCGCAAGGACGGCCACGTCTGGCTCGTCCCGCACAACGCCAACTACGACCCGATCCCCGGCGACGAGGCCAGCGTCCTGGGCAAGGTCGTGGCCGTCCTGCGTCGCCTCTAGCTTCCGCGCGGCGCGGCTCCGCCTCCGGCGGGCTCCCGCGCCTGCGGCTCTCCGCTCAGCGACTGGTTCTTCGTTCTGCGGCACGGCGTCCACGCCGTGCCGCAGCGCACAGCACTCCCCCGCCGCAGCGCTAGGGGTTCAGGGGCTGGTACCCCATGTGGTGCAACAGGGCCCACAGCCGGCGCGCGATCTGCGCTGCGGTCAAGTCCTCCTCGCCGTGGAGAAGGACGAACCCGATCGCGCTGGAGAAGACGTCCTGTACGGCGCTCGGGTCGGTGTCCTTCGGGAACTGGCCGGCGTCGACGGCCTGCCGGGCCAGGTGCGCCACGGCGTCCAGCCGGGGCTGGAGGTACCGCTCGGTGTAGGCGATCACCAGTTTCGGGTAGTCCACCGAGGCGCCGATCACCCGCGCCATCAGCGCGCGGAACCGGGGTTGGCTCAGCAGTTCGGCGGTGAACTCGACCAGTTCCTCGATCGTCCGCCCGGCGGCGGGCGTGTCCAGGTCGGCGTGGCGGGCGTGCTCCAGCGCGCCCATCAGGAGATCCTCTTTGGACTGCCAGCGCCGGTAGACGGTCAGCTTCGCCACGCCGGCGCGCCGGGCGACCGCCTCGATGCTGGTACCCGCCGCCCCGCGCTCTATCAGCAGGTCCAGCGCGGCGTCCAGGATCGAGGCGTCGTTACTGGGGTCGCGTGGGCGGCCGCGGTCTACGCCGGCCACAGCACCTGGTTCAGCCATGCCGCCAGTCTGTCCGGTGCCGGACGTCCGCGCCAACCGATGTGCCCGTCGGGGCGGATCAGCAGCACGTCGCGCACGCCCGTCTCCACCGGCACGAGCGGGATCACCAGGTCGGCGCCCAGCTGTGTGGCGGCGGCAGCGGCGTGCCTGGCGGCGTCGCGTTCGTCGCCGGCGAGCACCACCCAGCAGCCCGATATCGCCGCGTGCAGCATGACCTCACCACCGTCGGAACGCCGGCACCTGATGTCCGGCATCCGGTCACCCGGACGCGGCCCCTGGGTCCACCGGTGCGAAGCGGGCGCCAGCGGTCCGCCCCGGTAGCTGATGCCCAGCTGCGACGCGGCCAGCCACAGCCGTCGTTGCACGGCCGGCAGCCGGAAGATCGGCAGGACCACCTTGTCGCGTACCAGTCGTTTCCACTCGCTGTCGGGCGACATGACGTCGACCGCGGTGCTGGTCGCCCTCAGCACGTTGCGGGCCAGCGGACGCCGCTCCCCCTCGTAGGTGTCGAGGAGCCGCTGGTCGGCGCTGCCGCGGGCCACCAGCACCAGCTTCCAGCCGAGGTTCTCCGAGTCGCCGAGCCCGGTGTTCTGCCCCTGCCCGCCGCTGGGGCTCTGAATGTGGGCCGCGTCGCCGGCCAGCAGGATCCGGCCGCGACGGTAGGAGTCGGCGAGCCGGCGGTGGATCCGGAACTCCGAGGCCCAGCGGACCTCGGCGACCGTGTCGAGGCTGACGCCGCTGCGGCGGGCGAACTCGTCCAGCACCCGGTCGGCGATCTCGCTTTCGGACAGCTGGTCCGGCAGGTCTGCCGGTGGTTCGGTGAACACCCGCCACGTGTCGTCAGGCAGGGCGGTCACCGACAGCATGTGCCCGGCGTCCATCCAGGTGGTGCTGCCGTTCCTGTCGAACGGCCACGGGGCCCGCACGTCGATCATCAGCAGGCGTTCGAAGAGTTTGCGGCCGGGGAAGCCGATCCCGGCGAGCTTGCGCACCGTGCTGTGCGCGCCGTCGCAGCCGATCAGCCAGTCGGTCTCGACCTGCTGCTCGGCGTCGTCGCCGGTGCGGACGGTGACGGTGACGCCCCTGTCGTCCTGCTGGGCCCCGACGATCCGGGTATGCCACTCGACTTCGCCGCCGAGCTCGCGGAGCCGTTGCCGCAGGGCGCCTTCGACCTCGGCCTGCGAGATCAGCAGCGTCTGTTTCGGCTGGTCCATCACGGCTTGGCCGACCTGGGACTGCAGCACGGTGCGCGATCCCTCGTTGTAGGACATGGTGAGCGAGGACTGCGACCGTTGCGGCAGGTCGCCGAGCGCGCCGACTCGTTCCAGCACCTCGGCGCCGCGTGGTTGCAGGCCGAGAGCGCGGGAGGTGGTGGCGGGGCCGGGGGCGGCATCCACGACCCGGACGGGGATGTCGTGCAGGGCCAGGTGAACGGCGAGGGCCAGGCCGGTAGGGCCGGCGCCCGCGATGAGTACGGTGTCCGTCATTTAATAAACGGTACCGTACCGATTACTAATTCGCGAGAGCGGGCGCCGCCGGGCGCTGCCACACAGGGCCACCCGCACAGCGGGAGCAGGAGAGCCGACGAGACGAGGGGCCAGGCCCTCGATGTCTGGGGAAGGGGTCCCTAAAATGCTCGGGTGAGCGACGCATTCGTGGGCAAAACCCTCAAGTCAACGCATGACGGGCTCAAGTGGGCGAAGGCCGGACCGGACGTCATCCCCGCCTGGATCGCCGACATGGACCTCCCCACAGCCCCGGCCGTGATCGAAGCCCTGCGCCGGCGGGCCGAAGGCGACCTCGGATATCCCGTCTGGCTCGAGAGCCCGCAGCCGGGGCCGCTCGCGGAGGCGTTCGCGGAGCGGATGGCCACCCGCTACGGCTGGGACGCCGACCCCTCACTGGTCCGCGCCTACAGCGACATCAACCAGGCGCTTCAGGTGCTCCTCCACGTGTGCACCAGGCCCGGCGACGGGGTGGCGCTGCACACCCCGGCCTACCACCCGTTCCTCGGCACGCTGGCGGAGATGGACCGCCCGCTGCGCCCCATCCCGCTCCGGCCCGACGGCGACTCCTGGCGCTTCGACCCGCCGGACCTGGCGGGATGCCGGGTGCTGCTGCTGGTCAACCCGCACAACCCGACCGGCCGCGTCTTCACCAGGGACGAGCTGACCGAACTGGCCGACCACGTCGAGCGCCACGACCTGCTGGTCATCGCCGACGAGATCCACGCCGACCTCGCCTACGCCCCGCACGAGCACATCCCGTTCGCCACGATCCTGCCCGAGCGGACGGTGACGCTGACCTCCGCCACCAAGGCGTTCAATCTGGGCGGCATCAGGTGCTCGGTGGCCCACATCGGCTCGCCGGACGTCAGGAAGGCGCTCGGCGCGCAGCCGTCCTTCGTCTACGGGTCGGCGCACGTGTTCGGCGTGGACGCGACGGTCGCGGCGTGGCGGCACGGGGATTCCTGGCTGGACGAGACCCGCGCCCTGCTCGACCGCAACCGCCGTACGATCGCGGAGCGCCTTCCCGAGGGGGTCGGGTACCGGCTGCCGCAGGCCACCTACCTGGCCTGGCTCGACTACGGACGTCCGGGGGCGGCCGAGCGGCTGGAGCGCGAGGCCAAAGTGATGCTGAGCGACGGCGCCGGGTTCGGCCCCGGCGGCGAGAACTTCGCCCGGCTGAACTTCGCCACCACCGAACCCGTCCTGACCGAGATCCTCAACCGGCTCGCGCGCCCGCTGGGCTAGTATTCCGACGCACGTAATGGATCACGTACACGGAGCAGTCTTGAGCCAAGACGAAGCAGCACGTATCCACAATCTGCCGGCGATCAGAGCATTGGGCGACGCTCTCGTCGACGACATCGACGGCACCTCCCCGGTGTCGCACCTGGAGGAGGCCAGCGGCTTCCCCGCGAACATGCGCATGGGAACGTGGGCCCTGGGGGTGCTCGGATGGCCCCTGGCCAACGAACACGACAAGATCGTCGGCTACGCCGAGAACAAGGTCAACAGCACGATCGAAGGCCTGCGCGCTCATCGGGACCGGCTGCACACGGTCGCCGACAACGTCCAGACCGCGGATCAGAGAAACGAGGACCATGTCCGGCGGATTTAAGATACCCATCCCCGGCGGAACCCCGGACCCGTTCCAACCTGGGGACGAGGGCGGCAACCTCAGGCTGATGCAGTACGCCACCCTCGCCACGTACGCGTTGGCCACCGTGGTCTTTCCCGTGTACGAGCGGGTGCTGGTCGGATACGGGCTGTCGGTGCCGGCCGACCCACCGGTGGTTCACAGGGCCGCGGACGGCTGGAGCGCCTTCGGAAACGGCGTCTACGCCGCGGGCAGGACAACGCAGGAGCAGCATGGCAGCGTGTCCTCGGCCAACTGGCAGGGGCCGGAACGGCAGCTTTACGGGCAGAACGTCGCCGACTACGCCCTTGCGTCGGACACCGCGTCCGACTCCGCCCACAGCCTCTCGTCGATCCTCCGATGGCTGGCCAACCTCTGGACGGCGTACATCTACCTCCATGCGGGCCTCGCGACCCTGGCGATGACCACCATGCTCAAGGCCCTGTTCGTCGGGCCGGGGAGGGTGTACGCCACGTTGGAGGCACACTCGCAGGCGATCACCGCCGAGGCGAGGGTCATCCAGCTGCGGAACTTCGTGCTCCAGCACGTGCTGGAGCTGGCACTGAAGTACGGGGCCGCCTGGATGGCCGAGCACAGCCTCACGGACGGCCTCAAGCCGCAGTACGCGGCAGGGCGTCCCAAGGCCGACACCGCCGAGGTCTGACCCGCTCCACCGGCGGGCGGGGCGCCCCGCCCGCCGGGGCACCTCAGTAGCCGAGCTTCTTACGCATGCGATCCAGCTCTCCCATCGCGTCGCCCATCATCCGATCGAAGGCCTGCTGCGCCTCGGCCACCTTCGCCCGGGCGATGTCCGGATCGCCCATGGCGGGGTCCAGTCCTCCGAACGAGCCCGTCATGATCGTGGACAGCTGCCGTTGGAGGTCGGCGTCGGCGTCGCGGATGGCAGCGAGGATCGCCTCGGACATCTCGTCGACGCTCATCCGCTTCGCCCTGGGATCGATGGCGAGCCGGCTCACGCCGCCCTGCGCGGTGCACTCGACGGCGATGTGACCGTCGGCGGCCGTGGCCCGGCCGACAGCGGCCTCGACCTCTTTCTGCGTCGCCGCGAAGTCGGCCACGCGTTTTTCGGAATCCCGCAGGAACGCCTCGACGTCGATGTTCGCGAAATTTCCGAGCGGGTTATCCACGTGTTTCCTCCATGTCGTACACGTTTCTCACGGAACGTGATAGCACAAGTCGAATTCCGGCAGTACCCGAACAGTCAGGCGGCAGCTCATGGTGTCGCGGCGATCATCGGCACCGAGCACGTCGGAGGCGATGCCGCGGTCACGGCAGCCCCTCGAACGGGACCCGGATGGATGAACACCACCCGAATCCCGTTACGGCTCCGTTACGCCTCGAGAGGGGGCAGGTCGGGAGGCGTGGCCGCGGGCCGTTCCTCCAGTGCCGCGAGCGCGAGCTCGACCGCCTTCTCCAGTTGCGGGTCGCGCCCGGCCACCCGGTCCTGCGGCGTGGTGACGACCTCGACGTCCGGGTCGACGCCGTGGTTCTCGACGCCCCAGCCCGGCCCCTCCAGCCAGAAGGAGTACCTCGGCTGGGTGACCACGGTGCCGTCCACCAGGGAGTAGCGGGAGTCGATGCCGATCACGCCGCCCCACGTGCGGGTGCCGACCAGCGGGCCGAGGCCGCGGTTCTTGATGCCCGCGCTGACGATGTCGCCGTCGGACCCGGCGTACTCGTCCGTGACGGCCACGATGGGGCCGCGCGGCGAGTCCTCCGGGTAGCGCATCGGCTCGTAGCCGCGCGCCCACGCCCAGCCGGTGACCCGCCGTGACAGCTTCTCCAGCACCAGCTCGGACGTGTGCCCGCCGCCGTTCTCCCGGACGTCCACGACCAGCCCCTCGTAGGCCATCTCGGTGCGCAGGTCACGGTGGAACTGCGCCCAGCCGGAGGCGACCATGTCGGGCACGTGCAGGTACCCGAGCCTGCCCCCGGACGCCTCGCGGACGTAGGCCCTGCGGCCCTCCACCCAGTCGTGGTAGCGCAGCTGCGTCTCGTCGTCGATCGGGGTGACGACGACGCGGCGCGGGTCGCCGCCGGACGCGGGACGCACGGTCAGCTCGACCGGCTGCCCCGCCGTCCCGGACAGCAGGGGGAACGGCCCGCGGACGGGATCGACGGGACGTCCGCCCACGGCGACGATCGCGTCCCCCGCCCGCACGGCGACACCGGGCGCGAGCAGCGGCGAGCGCGCCTCGTCGTCGGACGACTCGCCCGGCAGGACGCGTTCGACGCGCCACACCCCGTCGGCGTCGCGGGCCAGGTCGGCGCCGAGCAGGCCCTGGCGGCGGCGAGGGTCCACGGCCGTGCCGTTGGCGCGGGCGTAGGCGTGGGAGGTGCCGAGCTCGGCCTGGACCTCCCAGAGCAGGTCGATCAGCTCCGAGTAGGAGCCGAGGCGCTCGACCAGCGGCGCGTACCTGTCGAGGACGGCCTGCCAGTCGACGCCGTTCATGTCGGCGCGCCAGAAGTGGTCGCGCATCAGCCGTCCGGCCTCGCGGTAGCCCTGCCGCCATTCGGCTACCGGGTCGAGCTGCGCCGAGATCCGGTCCAGCTCGATGCTGACGACCTCGTCGCCCTCCACGGCAGCGCGGGTCTGCAGGCCGTTCTTGCCGTTGGTGACGAGCCTGGTGCCGTCGCCGCTCACCTCGAACGCCCGCACGTCCTGGCCCAGCTCGGCCTTGGCGCGCTTCTTGAGGTCGTAGCGCTCCAGCACGGTCTCGCCGGACGTGCCGCCGTCGGGCTGACTGGACTGCGGGACGCGCAGCCAGAGCAGGGCGTCCTTGGCGGTGCGCAGGCTGCGGTACCGGCCGGCGGGGACGGGGACGGGGACCACGCGGGAGGCGAGCCCTTCGGCGTCCACCTCGGTGCGCGGCGGCGCGTCGTCCTTCTTCTCCTCGGACGCGGGCTTGTCGTCCTCGCCGTTGAAGCCGCGTCCCTGCAGGCTGGGGGCGAACGGGGAGGGGGTGGTGGCCTGCAGCGGGACGATGTACGGCCGGCAGGCGGCGGGGAAGGACAGGTCGAACACGTGCGCGTCGTAGACCGGCTCGAAGGTCCTGACGGACAGGAAGGCCAGGTGCTTGCCGTCCCTGGTGAAGGCGGGGTTGAAGTCGGCGAAGCGCAGCGGGGTCACGTCGATCACCGTGGTCCCGTCGAGGCGTCCGAGCTTGATCTGGGAGAGCGGCTCGTGGTGGGGGTGGACCCAGGCCAGCCAGGCGGAGTCGGGGGAGAAGGTGAGCCCGCTGATGTCGCCCTGGGACGTGCGGTCCAGTTCCCGGATATTTCCGGATTCGAGGTCTATGGCCAGCAAACGCCCGTCGTGCGTGGCCACGGCCGCGTGCTTGCCGTCGGGCGCGGCGGCCAGGTCGAGCACCCGGCCCAGCTCCCCGGTGGCCAGCGTGCGGATCTCGCCTCCCGGTGTGCCGATCTCGAGGCCGTCCTCGCCTCCGGCGTCCGACACCCAGAGGGTCCGCCCGTCGGCGCCGAGCGTGCGCGGCAGCCGGACCCGCACGCCGGACTCGGCCCGCAGCATGCCGGCCGGGCCGTCGCGGTGGGTGACCCAGTGCGCGGTGCCGCGGATCTCGACCGCGCTCGCCCGGCCGGTCGCGTCCGGGGAGAACCCGCCGACGCGGATGGGGGCGGGCCGCCTGGCGCGGGCCGGTCGCGGCCCGCCGAGCCTGATGTCCAGCCGGGTCGGCTCGGCGTCCAGGCTCTCCAGCAGCCAGAGGTCACCGGCGTGGCTGTAGATCAGCCGCTGCCCGTCGGTCGAGGCGTGCCGGGTGTAGAACTCGTCGTGGGAGGTGTGCCTGCGCAGGTCGGAGCCGTCGGGCAGGGACGAGTAGACGTTGCCGGTGCCGTCGGGGTCGGCCAGGAAGGCGATCCTGTCCCCCACCCACGTCACCGACCAGTACTGCGCGTCGCTGTCGGCGAACAGCCGGGTGAACTCGCCGTCGCCCTCGGCGTCGACCCAGATCTTGCCCGCCGTGCCGCCCCGGTAGCGCTTCCACTGTGACGGCTCGCGCCACATCGGCGAGACGGTCGCCACCTTGGCGCCGCTCACGGCGACGTCGCTCACCCACCCGTACGGCAGCCGGGACGCGGCCCCGCCGTCGAGCGGGACGGCGTACGCCCAGGTCCGCGCCCGCCCGCCCTCACCGGCGGCGGTGACGGCGAAGACGTCCCCGTCGGCGCTCCACCCGCGGGCCCCGGTCATCGCGTTGCCCCAGTGGGTCAGCCGCTCGCCCTCCGGCCCGTCGACCTCGGCGGCGAAGACCTCGGGCGCCCCCTCGCGGGTGCTGGTCCACGCGATGCGGGTGCCGTCGGGCGAGAACCGGGGGTTGGAGACAGGCGTCCGGTCTGCGGTGAAGCGCCAGGCCCTGCCGCCCGCCAGCGGCGCCAGCCAGACGTCATCGTCGGCGACGAAGGTGACCAGGTCACCGTGAAGATGCGGATATCTGAGGTATGCGCCATTTGTCACAGCTGCACACTAATGCGCGGCACCTCGAACGGCCGAGACCCAGACCGCCCCCCGCAGGTGACAGCGCCACGCCGCGCACCCGGCAAGCTCGCAGAACCCGGACAACCCGAGGACACGGCCTGCGCTACAAGCGAACAGCCGTCCGCTCCAAGGATGGGTCAAGACCGGATGCGCCCAAGGATGCCAACCCGACAAATGGGAAGATGACCGACATTCGGTACGAGGAGTGAGGGATCATGAGAATTCTCGCCCGCCTGCACCAGCTCCCGCCGCGCGTGGCAGCCGGAGCGTTCATCCTGAACTCCGGGCTGACCAAGGCCGACGCCGACCTGCAGACCGCGAAGACCGTGCACGGCATGGCGTCCGGCAGCTACCCGTTCCTGGGCGAGAAGGACCCGGAGGCGTTCACCAGGCTCGTGTCGAGGGCGGAGACCGCCATCGGCCTGGCCCTGCTGCTGCCGGTCGTGCCGTCTCTGGTGGCCGGAGCGGCGCTCACCGCCTTCGCCGGAGGGCTGCTCGGCCTCTACCTGAGCACGCCCGGTCTGCGCGAGGAAGGCAGCCTGCGCCCGTCACAGCAGGGCACCCCCATCGCCAAGGACGTTTGGCTGCTGGGCATCGGGCTCGGCCTGGTGGTCGAGGAGCTGGCCGACCTCCGGCCCCGCCGTTGATCTCCTGACACAGGTAACGACGACTCCAGGGAGGCGCACTCCATGGCAGAGTTCGGCTACACCTTGATGTGCGAACAGACCCCGGCGATGCGCGAACGGACCCCGGTGCGGGAGCTCGTGGACCACGCCGCCCTCGCCGAACGGGCGGGCTTCGACTACGCGATCATCTCCGACCACTTCTCTCCATGGCTTGCGGAGACGGGCCACTCCCCCTGCGCCTGGTCGGTGCTGGGCGCCGCGGCGCAGGCGACCAGGCGGCTGCCGCTGGTGACGTACGTGACCTGCCCGCTGATGCGCTACCACCCGGCCGTGGTCGCACAGAAGGCCGCCACGATGGGCGTGCTGAGCAAGGGACGGTTCACCCTCGGCCTGGGAGCGGGTGAGAACCTGGACGAGCACGTGATCGGCGAGGGCTGGCCGCCCGTCGACACCCGGCACCGGATGCTGCGCGAGGCCGTCCAGATCATCAGGGAGCTGTTCGACGGCGACTACGTCACCTTCCAGGGCGAGTTCTACGACATCGACTCGGCCAAGCTCCACGACCTGCCGGACCAGCGGGTGCCGATCGGGATCGCGGCCTCAGGGGGCAGGTCGGCGGAGATCGCGGCCGAGTTCGGCGACATCCTGATGATCAACGACCCGATGCCGGAGGTCGTCGAGCGGTTCCAGACCGCAGGCGGCGCGGGCAGGCCGGTCTACGGCCAGCTCGCCATCGCCTACGACGCCGACGCCGAGGCCGTCGTCGAGGCGGCGCAGAAGTACACCGACGCGGGCTACACGCACCTCGCGCTGGTGCGGATCGGCGCCGACCAGCAGCAGCCGTTCTTCGCCTGGGCGGAGAGCGAACTGCTGCCGGCGTTGCGCCGCCTGTGAACCGCGGAGGTCACGGGACGATGTTGACCAGCTTCGGCGCCCGGACGATCACTTTCCGCGGCGTGCCCGACAGGTGCGCCTGGACCTTCTCCGAGGCCAGCGCCAGCTCTCTCAGCTCGTCCTCGGAGATCGAGGGCGGCACCTCCAGCCGGTCGCGGACCTTGCCCGCCACCTGCACGACGCAGGTGACCGACTCCTGCACCAGCAGCGCCGGGTCGGCGGACGGCCAGCCCGCGAACGCGACGGTGCCGGTGTGGCCCAGCCGCTCCCAGCCCTCCTCGGCCGTGTAGGGCGCGACCAGCGACAGCATCACGGCCAGCGCTTCTGCCGCCTCGCGGACCGCAGGGTCGCCCGCGCCGGGGCCGGAGTCGATCGCCTTGCGGGCGGCCGACGTCAGCTCCATCATGCGGGCCACCGCCACGTTGAAGCGGTGGGAGTCGACCAGCTTGGTGACCTCGTCGATGGTGCGGTGGGTGAACCTGCGCAGCTCCTGGTCGCCGTCGTCGAACGGGATGCCGGGGACGCTCGTCACCTCGTCCATCACCCGGAAGGCGCGGGCCAGGAACTTCTGCGACGCGGCGGGAGAGACGTCGGCCCAGTCGATGTCGTCCTCGGGCGGCGAGGCGAAGATCATGGTCAGGCGGACGGCGTCGACGCCGAACTCGTCGATCTGCCGGCCCAGGTCCACGCCGTTGCCCAGGGACTTCGACATGGCCTTGCCCTGATTGATCACCTGGCCCTGGTTCAGCATGCGCATGAACGGCTCGGTGAAGTCCAGCATGCCCATGTCGTACAGGACCTTGGTGAAGAAGCGCGAGTAGAGCAGGTGCAGCACGGCGTGCTCGATGCCGCCCACGTACTGGTCGATCGGGCCCCACTTGCGCACCTGCTCGGGGTCGAACGGGCCGTCGGTGTAGCCGGGCGAGGTGTAGCGCAGGTAGTACCAGGACGAGTCGACGAAGGTGTCCATGGTGTCGGTGTCGCGCTTTGCGGGGCCGCCGCACTTGGGGCACTCGACGTTGACCCACTCGGTGGCGCTGGCCAGCGGCGAGACACCCTTCGGAGCCAGCGCCTCGCCGCGCAGGTCGGGCAGCGTGACCGGCAGCTGCTCGTCGGGGACGGGCACCTCGCCGCAGTCGGAGCAGTGGATGATCGGGATCGGCGTGCCCCAGAAGCGCTGACGGGACAGCAGCCAGTCGCGCAGCCGGAAGTTGACCGCGCCGGTGCCCTTGCCCTGGATCTCCAGGACCTCGATGATCTTGGCGATGGCCTCGGTCTTGGACAGGCCGTCGAGCGGGCCGGAGTTGACCAGGGAGCCCTCGCCGGGGGTCGCCTCACCGGTCTCGCCCGGGTCGGCCAGGCCGGTGTGCACGACGACCTTCACCGGCAGGTTGAACGCGCGGGCGAAGTCGAGGTCGCGCTGGTCGTGCGCGGGCACGGCCATGATGGCGCCGTGGCCGTAGTCGGACAGCACGTAGTCGGCCGCCCAGACCGGGATGCGCTCGCCGTTGACCGGGTTGATCGCGTAACGGCCCAGGAAGACGCCGGTCTTGTCCTTCTCGGTGGACAGCCGCTCGATGTCGCTCAGCTTGGCCACCTCGGCGCGGTAGGCCTCGAAGGCCGCCCGGTGCTCGTCGGTGACGATCTCGTCAGCCAGCGCCGCGTCAACGGCGACCACGAAGAACGTGGCGCCGAACAGCGTGTCGGGGCGGGTGGTGTAGACGTGGACCGGCTCGTCGCGGCCCTCGATCTGGAACAGCACGTCGGCGCCCTCGGAGCGGCCGATCCAGTTGCGCTGCATGGTCAGCAGGCGCTCCGGCCAGGCGGCCTCCAGCTGGGCCATGTCGTCCAGCAGCCGCTGCGCGTAGTCAGTGATCTTGAAGTACCACTGCGTCAGCTCGCGGCGGACGACGTCGGCGCCGCAGCGCTCGCACTTGCCGCCCACGACCTGCTCGTTGGCCAGTACGGTCTGGTCGTTGGGGCACCAGTTGACCAGGCCGCCCTTGCGGTAGGCCAGGCCGCGCTCGAAGAAGCGGATGAACAGCCACTGGTTCCAGCGGTAGTACTCGGGGTCGCTGGTGTGCAGGCGGCGCGACCAGTCGAAGGAGACGCCGTAGCGCTTGAAGGAGTTGGCCTGGGTGTCGATGTTGGCGTACGTCCACTCGGCCGGGTGCGCGTTCCGCTTGATGGCCGCGTTCTCGGCGGGCAGGCCGAAAGAGTCCCAGCCGATCGGGTGCAGGACGTTGTAGCCCTTCTGGAACCAGTAGCGCGCGACGACGTCGCCGATGGCGAACACCTCGCCGTGGCCCATGTGCAGGTCACCGGAGGGGTAGGGGAACATGTCGAGCATGTACCGCCGCTCTCGCGGGTCGGCGGCGTCCTCGCTCGCCCGGAACGGGTCCAGTTCCTCCCAACGCGCCTGCCACTTGGCCTGCAGCGCCTGCGGGTCGTACTCACTCACGGCTGTCGTCCTTCTGGGCTTGACTGGGACATAAGAAAACCCCTCGTGCGACAACGAGGGGCAGCCGCGACGGCGAGATCTCAGGGCCGTCGCGGCCCGCTAAGAAGCAGGGTCGCGGAACGCATAGGTCAAGCCTAGCGCACATCTTAAAGTGAACGCCTGTAGTCGACCGACTCCGGAGGGCACAATAGGTGCTTCGGGTCACGCGAGACCCGATGGTGATCTATCCGTTGTGACCTCTAATGTCCCTTTAGATTACTCTCAACGCCGTGGTGTACCCAGGAGTGCCAGAAGGACCGGAGCCGGGCCTGCCGATGCAGGATCCGCCGACCGATCCACACGGCTTCCCGCGTTTCCCTGCGGAACCGGCCGCATCTCCTGGAAAATCCCATGAGACCATGCGTGACAGATCCAATTCGGACATAGCCTCGGGAGGCCCGGCAGCAATGGCAACGGAGAAGTCCGGAGGTCCACACCTGCCACCGTCCTGGCCCGAGGTGCCGCAGCGGGAGGTCCCGCCGACCTGGCCGGAGGACCCGCGGCCGGCCGAGCCGCCGCGACAGGACGTGCCCACCTCCTGGCCGCAAGCCGCGCAGCCGTCCTGGCCGGAAGCCGCGCAGCCCTCCTGGCCGGAACCGCCGCGACAGGAGCCCACGTGGCCCGACCCGCAGCGCACGACCTCCCCCGACGGCTGGCCCGACCCGCAGCGCACGACCTCTCCTGACGCCTGGCCGGAGCCGCAGAACACGACCTCCCCGGACGCGTGGTCCAACCTCTCCTCCCCCGCGCCGTGGCCCCAGGCGACCCAGCCGGGCGGCCCGTTCGATCGTCCGGCCTCGCACAACCAGGCCACCCCCGCGGACGCTTACGCCAAGAGCGAAACGCCGCTCGACGACCGCCCCCGCCCCCGCCCCACGCAGGACCAGCAGGTCTACCCCGCTCCTCCGCAGGACCAGCAGGTCTTCCCTGCCCCTCCGCAGGACCAGCAGGTCTACCCGGGCCCTCCGCAGGGCCAGCAGGTCTTCCCCGGCACGCCCCTCGACGACCGGGCCGTCCCGTCGGGTGGCACGCCGCCTTCGATGGACGACCACGCCAGGCCGGGCGCCAACCTCAGCCGCGACCCCTCCGACCCGGACCGCCCGTTCGTCACGGCCGGGCAGATCAGCGGCTCCCGCACCCCGCCGCCAGAGCGCCAGCAGGAGCTCTGGGACACCGTCTTCGGCGACAACTACCAGGCCATGGGCGAGCAGGACTCCCTCGACGAGCCCGGCAGGCCGATCTGGATGTACGCCCTGGCGGGCTCGGTGGCGATCGCCCTCGTGGGCGCCCTCGCGTGGGCCTTCCTCGCCGGCCCCCTGGCGAGTGACGAGCCGGCCGCGAACCAGCCTCCGGCCAAGGCCAGCACGTCGGCGCCCCCCTCACCCACCAAGCCCTCGACCTCGATCGGCCGCCTGCCCCGCTACCCGGGCAAGGCGGCCCCGGTCACGGGCGCCCTCCAGGACGCCGCGGCCAAAATCAGCGTCCCCCGGCTCGGCGGCACCTGGCAGCTCGACCAGCGGGCCACGGTCAAGACCACGTACGGCTACGACACCCGCCAGTTCGCCAAGGTCGGCGAGAACTCCTACGCCGAGCTGATGACCGGCCCCCTGCCGTCCAAGCTGGCGTCCTCCTTCACCTCGGAGGACGATCTGGAGCCGGTCATCAGGCAGGTCGTGCTGTCGGCGCGCAAGCGCTTCTTCCCCGAGGACAACAAGGTCCGGAAGATCGCCCAGCAGCCGCTCAAGGTGGGCGAGTCCACCGGACGCCTGGTCGCCTACTCGCTGACCTCGGGCACGCAGAACGCCACCATCGTGACGGCCGCCATCAACTCCGGCGGCGACGTCCCCGCGATCGTGTACATGTCCGTGCCCGCCGACGGCAAGCAGTACCTGCCCGACATCAACACCGTGGTCAGGCAGCTCAAGGTCGCCGGCCAGCCCTGACCGTCAGAACGAGCACTCCATGTGCTTGATCCCGTTGATGAAGCTGGACTGCAGGCGGTCGGGCCTGCCGGCCTCGATGGCCGGGACGCGGCGCAGGAGCTCGCGGAACATCACCGTGATCTCCCTGCGCGCCAGGTGCGCGCCCAGGCAGAAGTGGGGGCCGGGGCCGCCGAAGCCGACGTGCGGGTTGGGGCTGCGGGTGATGTCGAACCGGTACGGCTCGTCGAAGACGCTCGCATCGCGGTTGGCCGCCCAGTAGAACAGCACCACCTTGTCGCCCTTGCGGTAGAGGTGGCCGTTCATCTCGTGGTCGCGGGTGGCCTTGCGGCGCATGAAGTTGACGGGCGAGGCGAGCCTGACGATCTCCTCCACGGCGCCGGGGGCGCGGCCCTCGAAGTCCTCCAGCCACAGGCCGCGCTGGTCGGGGTTCTTGGTGAGCAGGCGCAGACCGTACGAGATCGCGTTGCGGGTGGTCTCGTTGCCCGCCACGACCAGGAGGATGAAGAACGAGCCCAACTCCTGCATCGTGAGCCGCTCGCCGTCGAGGTTGGCGTTGACGAGGGAGGAGATCAGGTCGCCGGTGGGGTTGTCGGCCCGGTGCGAGGCGAGGTCCTGCACGAGTTGCTGGAGCTCCATGGCTGCGCGGAGCAGGCGCTCGGGGAGCTCGTCCAGGTCGGGGCCGGCGTACTCGGGGTCGAATCCGCCGAGGATCAGGTTCGTGTGGCCGAGGACGAACTGGTACTCGCTCTCGGGGATGCCCATCATGTCGCAGATGATCTTGAGGGGCAGGCGGGAGGCCACCTCGGTGACGAAGTCGCACCCCGGGCCCTTGGCCAGCAGGTCGTCCACGATGCGCGCGGCGGCGGCCTCCACGTCCGTCTCGAACTGCCTGATCATCTTGGGCGTGAAGGCGCGCGAGACGATCCGGCGGAGCCTGGCGTGGCGTGGGTCGTCCATGTTGATCATGGACCCGAAGTACTCGGCGAACTCCGGCTGCATGTCGGGGATGTTCGTCGCGCCGCCGTCGCCCGAGCAGAACACCTCCGGGGTCCGGCTGGCCTCCAGGATGTCGGCGTGCTTGACCAGGGCGTAGTAGCCGGGCCCCTTGGGCGCGTAGGAGATCTCCATCTCCTCGAAGAAGGCCGGCGTCTTGCGAGCTCGCAGCCGGTCGAACGCCTGCTCCCGCTCGGACATCGGCTTGGCCCAGAACTCGCGTTCCGACAGATCGAAGTCAACGACGCTCATTCAGCCATCATGTTGAGCGGCGGTCGCCCGCGTCAACGGTTGCACGTACAGCGTACGTACGCGCGGGAAGCTGGTCGCGGACGTGCCGAAGGGCTTCCTGGCCGAGCGCGTGGTCGAAGTGACCCTGCCGGGCAGACACCCGCTGCTCGCGGTGCTCAAGAGGCGGGGCCGAGCCAGTCGAGGACGAGCCGGTTGACCTCGTCCGGACGTTCGAGGTGCAGGAAGTGCCCGGCCCCGGGCACCTGCTCCGCGCGCGAGCCCTCCGGCAGGTGGCCGAGGACGTCCTTGACCAGGTCGGGGCCGAGGCAGCCGTCCCGCCCTCCGTGCAGGTACAGGATCGGCCCGGTGGTGGGCTCGGGGTCCGGGTACCGGCCCGAGGGCGGGGTGGTGCCGAGCATGGCCCGGTAGTAGCCGATCGCGGCGGCCAGGTTGCCGGGCTGGCCGAGGCTCTGGTGGACGAACTCCAGGTCCCGCCGGGCGTCGTAGCCCGGCGACCAGTCGCGCCAGAGGCTTTCCAGGAAGCCGGGGCTCGCGGCGGCGCTCTCGGCCAGCGCGGTCTGGAAGAGGAAGATGTAGAAGGAGCGCTTGAGCTGCTCGTACTCGAAGAACCCGGTGCCCAGCGCGCCCGTCGGCGGCGCTGCCATGGCCACGGACCTGCGGAACCTCCCGCCCAGGCCGTACACGGGGAAGGCGCCCCAGTCGTGTCCGACGACCACCGCGCGCTCGTCGCCGCCGAGCTCCTCGTGCAGGGCTCGGACGTCGGCGGCCAGCGCGGCGCCCTCGTAGGCTCCGTCGGCCGGGATCTCGCTGGGCGCGTAGCCGCGCATGAACGGCGCCACCGCGCGGTAGCCGCGCTCGGCCAGGGCGGGCATGAGGTGGCGCCAGGTGTGAGCGGTGTCGGGGAAGCCATGCAGGCACAGCGCCAGCGGCCCTTCCCCTTGGGCCAGATACGCGAACTCCACCCCGTTGGCGTGGACTGTCCTGATCTCCATGACTGCGAAACCTAGCCGCTCCGCAGGCGGAGCACCACTGTCAGCCGACCTCGGGCCGGTCCGGCCCAAGCTGGAAGAACAGCCCGAGTCTGGCGCCGATCCTTGCCGGCCGGGCTCAGTACGCGTACTTCAGGTGCTTGACGCCGTTGATGAAGTTGGAGTGCAGGAAGTCCGGCTCGTCCACCGCCCGGATGTCGGGCAGCCGCGTGAACAGCTCGCGGAACATCACGGTCATCTCGCGGCGCGCGAGGTGGGCGCCCAGGCAGTAGTGCGGGCCGGGGCCGCCGAAGCCGACGTGCGGGTTGGGGTCGCGGGTGATGTCGAACGCGTCGGGATCGGTGAAGACCGCCTCGTCGCGGTTGGCGGAGTTGTAGAAGAGCAGCACCTTGTCGCCCTTGCGGTACTCCATCCCGTTCATCTCGTGGTCCTGCGTGACCGTGCGGCGGAACTGGATCACCGGGGTGGAGTAGCGGATGATCTCGTCGCACGCCTTGGTGATGCGTCCGTCGAAGTCGGACAGGAGCAGTTCGCGCTGGTCGGGGTGGTCGGTGAGGAGCTTGAGCCCGTACGCGATCGCGTTGCGGGTCGTCTCGCTGCCCGCGACCACGAGCAGGATGAAGAACGACCCCAGCTCCTGCGACGTGAGCCGCTCGTCGCCGTTGACCAGCAGGCTCACCAGGTCGCCCGTCGGGTTCCTGCGCCGCTCGTCGCCGAGGCGGGCCGCGAGCCGGTTCAGCGAGAACCCGGCGTGCAGCAGCTTGGCCAGGCCGCGGGCCACGTTGACGCGGCTGAAGTCGACGTCGAGGCCGGTGTACTCGGGGTCGGTGTTGCCGAGGATCACGTTGGTCCGCCGGAGCACCATGTCATGAAATTTCGGCGGAATCCCCATCATGTCACAGATGACCCGAACGGGGAGCCTGGCAGCGATCTGGGCGACGAAGTCGCCCGGCCCCTCCTTGATCGCCTGGTCCACGATCTCGGCGGCGGCCGTGGCCAGATCCTCCTCCATCTTGGACAGGATGCGCGGGGTGAACGCCCTGGACACGATCCTGCGCAGTCTGGCGTGCCGCGGGTCGTCCATGTTGATCATTGACCCGAAGTACACGGCCAGCCAGCGGGGCATGTCCGGGATGCTGTTGGAGCACGGCTCGCTGCTGAACACGGCGGCGTTCCTGCTGGCCTCGGTCACGTCCGCGTGCCGCACCAGGGCGTAGAAGCCCGGCCCGCCCTTGATGAACGGCACGACCTGCTCCGGCACGAACACGGGCCGGTCGAGCCGGCGTAATCTGCGGAAGGCGGCCATGCGCTCGGCCTGGGGAAGCCCCCAGAACGGGATCTGTGACAGTTCCACGTCTGCGGAGAGCGTCATACGTACAAAGCCTCACGCAAGTGACCACTTACGTCAAGGGATCGTTCGGTCAGGGGTTGGCGATCAGGTCGGCGGCCTTCTCGCCGATCATGATGGCCGGGGCGTGGGTGTGGCCACGGTTCAGGGTCGGCATGACCGACGCGTCCACGACCCTGAGGCCCTCAAGACCGCGCACTCGCAGCGCCGGGTCCACGACCGAGCCCTCGTCCGTGCCCATGCGGCACGTCCCCACCGGGTGGTAGAGCGTCTCGCCGCGCTCGCGCACCCACTGCGCCAGCTCGTCATCGCTCTCCGGCGCCTGGTAGGGCGCCATCGGGCCGCCCGCGTACGGACGCATCGCGGCGGTGGCGAACACCCGCTTGGCCGTCTTCAGCCCGGCGACCAGCCGCTTGACGTCGGCCTCCCTGCTCAGGTAGCCGGGGTCGATCAGCACGTCGCGGCCGTTCAGCCCGACCCTGCCGCGGCTGTCCGGTTGCAGCAGGATGACGCCGACGGTCATCCCGTGGCCGGTGGGCGGGGTGAGGCCGTGATTGACGAACGGACCGGGCGCGAAGATCAGCTCGATGTCGGGCGCGGGCTCGTCCTGGGACGTCCTGATGAAGGCGACCGCCTCGCCCACGTTGGTGGTGAGCATGCCGGAACGCAGCACGATGTAGCGGAGCAGGTTGCTCAGCGACTCGGCCCTGCTGAGCGTCACCGGCTCCTTGCACTCGACGAACACCCCTGACGACAGGTGGTCCTGCAGGTTCTTGCCGACCTCCGGCAGCTCGTGGACGACCGCGATCCCGGCGTCGCGCAGCTCGTCGGCGGCGCCCACGCCCGAGCGCATGAGCAGGTACGGCGAGCCGATCGTCCCCGCCGACAGGATGACCTCCTTCCTGGCCCTGACCTGGGCGCCGCCGTCGTGCTCGACTCCGACGGCCCGCCTGCCGTCGAACACCACCCGGGCGACGGTCGCCCCGGTGATCACGGTCAGGTTGGGCCGTTTCATCACCGGACGCAGATAGGCGTCCGCCGCGCTCCACCGGCGTCCGCGGTTCTGGTTGACGGGGGTGGGGCTGTAGCCCTCGTTGGAACGTCCGTTGAGCTCGGCGAGCCGCGTGAACCCCAGCTCCTCGCAGGCCTGCAGGAACGCCTTGGTGGTGACGTTGGGGCTGCGCAGCTCGGAGACGTAGAGGGGGCCGTCCTCGCCGTACACCCCGCCCCGGTTGCTGCCGACCCGGTGCTCGGCCCTGGTGAAGTACGGCAGGACCTCCTCGTACGACCAGCCGGGGATCTGCCACTGGTCGTAGTCGTGCTGGCACCCGCGCACCCACATCTGGGCGTTCAGCGACGACGAGCCGCCGAGCACCCTGCCCCTGGGCCAGTACAGCTCACGGCCGGACATCTCCGGCTGCTTCGCGGTGGTGTAGTTCCAGTCGTAGCCGGTCTTGAACAGCTTGGCGAAGCCCGCGGGCATGCGGATCTCCAGCTTGTCGTCGCGGCCACCCGCCTCGACCAGCGCGACCGACACCCCCGGATCCGCCGACAGCCTGTTGGCCAGCACGCAACCGGCCGACCCCGCCCCGACGACGACGTAGTCGTACTCCATGGCCCCTCCCAGGGGTAAGCGATCTGGTCCTTGCTTACTCCAGGCGAACCGACGGCGTCCATATTCAGTTGCAACCCGCGTCACCTACCGGTCGGTACGACCTTTTGCGAAGATGGCCCGCAAGCCGTTCAGAAAAGGAAGGCGTCCCATGCTCAACCTGTCGATCGTCCTGGAAGACAGCGCCAGGGCCACCCCCGACGGCACGGCCGTCGTCTTCGGCGACATGCGCCTGCCCTACTCCTTGATCGACACCGTGGCGTCCCAGGTGGCCAACCTCCTGGTGACGCGCGGCATCGGCAAGGGCGACAAGGTCGCGCTCGCCTGCCCGAACCTGCCGTACTTCCCGTTCGTCTACTTCGGGGTCCTCAAGGCCGGGGCCACGGTGGTGCCGCTGAACGTGCTGCTGCAGTCCAGGGAGATCTCCTACCACCTCGACGACAGCGACGCCAAGGCGCTGTTCTGCTTCGAGGGCACGCCCGAACTGCCGCTGGGCGAGCGCGGCAGGGCGGGGTTCGAGGCGTCCGAGGGGTGCGAGCACTTCTTCGTGCTGCCCGCCACGCCACTCGCGACCGAGTCGCAGTACGGCGAGTCGTTCTGGGCCGCGCTGGACGGCATGCCCGGCGAGTTCGAGACCGTGCAGACCGCACCCGACGACACCGCGGTGATCCTTTACACCTCCGGCACCACCGGGCAGCCCAAGGGCGCCGAGCTGAGCCACCAGAACATGCTGATGAACGCCGTCGTCAGCGACGAGATGTTCCCCAGCGCCGCCGACGGCGACGTGATGCTGGCCGTGCTGCCGCTGTTCCACTCCTTCGGGCAGACGGTCGTCATGAACACCGGCTTCCGCCGCCGGGCCGCCGTGGTGCTGATGCCGCGCTTCGACCCGGGCGAGGCGCTGGCGCTCATGGTCAAGGAGGGCGTCACGTTCTTCGCCGGGGTCCCGACCATGTACTGGGCGATGCTGACGAAGATCCACGCGGAGGGCGCGACGATGCCCACGACGCTGAACGTCGCGGTGGCGGGCGGCGCGTCCTCGCCGGTCGAGGTCCTGCGGGACTTCGAGCAGACCTTCGGCATCGGCATCCTGGAGGGGTACGGGCTGTCAGAGACGTCGCCGGTGGCCTCCTTCAACCAGTTCGGACGCCCTACCAAGCCCGGCACCATCGGCACCCCCATCTGGGGCGTGGAGATGAAGCTGATCGACAGCGACTGGAAGACGATCGACGGTGAGGGGCCCGGCGAGGTCGCCATCCGCGGGCACAACATCATGAAGGGGTACTACGGCCGTCCCGAGGCGACGGACGAGGTGATGCGCGACGGCTGGTTCCGCACCGGCGACCTCGCCACCCGCGACGCCGACGGCTACTACGCGATCGTCGACCGCACCAAGGACATGATCATCCGGGGCGGGTTCAACGTGTACCCGCGCGAGTTGGAAGAGGTCCTGATGACGCACGAGGCCGTCTCGCTGGCGGCGGTGGTAGGGGTCTCGCACGAGTCGCACGGCGAGGAGATCAAGGCGTACGTCATCCGCACGCCCGGCAGCGAGATCACCGAGGACGAGCTGATCGCGTGGGCCCGCGAGAACATGGCGGCCTACAAGTACCCGCGCATCGTCGAGTTCCGGGACGCCCTGCCCATGACCGCCACCGGCAAGATCCTCAAGCGCGAGCTCCGCTAGGGTCGCGTCCATGACGCTCGCCCGGTCCCTGCTGCTGTTCGTGCTCGCCGCCGTCGCCGAGATCGGCGGGGCCTGGCTCGTGTGGCAGGGCATCCGGGAGAGCCGCGGCGTGCTGTGGGTGCTGGGCGGCGTCCTCGCGCTCGGCGCCTACGGCTTCGTCGCCACCTTCCAGCCTGACGCGCACTTCGGGCGGGTGCTGGCCGCGTACGGCGGCATCTTCGTCGCGGGCTCTCTGCTCTGGGGCGTCGTCATGGACGGTTTCCGCCCGGACCGCTGGGACCTGGTGGGGGTCGCCATCTGCCTGCTCGGCGTCGCCGTCATCATGTACGCCCCGCGCGGCTGATCGCCGGTATCCTGGCCCTGTTCGGACGTCCCAGTCGCCAAGCCGCCCCTTTTTCCGCGGCGCGCAGGCCGTCCCCTTTTCTCCGCCTCCTCTGACGCGAGCGGATCATCCACGCCCACCTAGCGGAAGCAGGCAGCCAGCCGCATGCCCGAAAACTCTTTCACCGTCATCACCGGAGGGCCGGGCTCCGGGAAGAGCACCCTGATCCGGCACCTGGCCGGCCGGGGCTTCGCGACCAAGCCGGAGGCGGGCCGCGCCATCATCCAGGACCAGGTGGCGATCTCGGGGCCGGCGCTCCCCTGGTCCGACCCCGGGCTGTTCGCCGAGCTGATGCTGGCCTGGGACCTGCGCTCCTACCGGGAGGCCTCGACGGACGAGCCGGTGCTGTTCGACCGCGGCCTCGTCGACACGGTCGGCTACCTCGGGCTGCTCGGGCGCCCGGTGCCGCGGCACCTCGACGCGGCGGCCAGGACGTTCCGCTACCACCGGCGCGTGTTCGCCGCCCCGCCGTGGCCGGAGATCTACGAGCAGGACTCCGAGCGCAGGCAGTCGCTCGATGAGGCGGAGCGGACCTACGAGGCGTGCGTGGCGGCGTACGCCGGCTACGGGTACGAGGTGGTGACGCTGCCGCGGGCGCCGGTCGAGCAGCGTGCCCGGTTCGTCCTCGACCGGCTCGTCTGAGCCCCGGTCAGGGCCTGCTTCGCCGACGGCCGTCACGCGTGGCGCGGGGCGCTGGCGGGGACGAACCTGAAGGAGATGGCCTCCATCAGCGACCTGCGCCGGGTGTTGTGGAAGGCGGCGATGCGCCACCTCCCGTCGGCCTCGCGGACCAGCGTGTACGTCTGCACCTTGGGCAGCTTGCCCGGACGCTTCTTGGCCACCTCTCCCCTGCCGGTGACGACCGCGGTGTCGGAGCCGTAGAAGCGGATCTCGGCGATCTCGTTGAACATCGTCGTCCCCTTGAGGAAGGAGTCGAACAACGCCTGGTGCCCGGCGGCGATGTCCTCGCGCCCGCGGTAGACGGTGCCGACGAACGACGTGTAGGTGGCGTCGGCGGTGAAGCAGGCTCCATAGGCTGCGCCGTCGCCACGGTTCCAGGCGTCCTCCATCGCGCCGAACAGTTCGTGGACGGCCTGCTCGGTGGTGTGCGTGGTGTTCACTGCTGCCCCTTCTGGTACCTTGCTCGATGCAGTGTCTGCATCAAGTGTTTATCTGCTTTCTTGCAGATATTAGATTAGAGAAGAGGAATCGACCGTGTCAACCGACCCGAGCGAGATCTTCCGCCGCTACCTGAGCGCGATGGTGCTCAACAGCCTGGCCAGCGCCGAGGCGGCCGGGCTGAACGCCACCGACTACTACGCGCTCAACCTGCTCGACCTCGCGGGGCCGCTCACGTCCGGCGAGCTGAGCACGCAGACCGGCCTCACCACCGGCGCCACCACCCGTCTGATCGACCGCCTGGAGAAGGGCGGCCATGTCCGGCGGGTGCCCGACCCGGCCGACCGCCGCAAGGTCATCGTCGAGACGAGCGGGCAGCCCGAGGATCTCGACGAGGTCCTGTCGGGAACCAGGCGCAGGCTCGGCGAGCTGCTGCGGAGCTACTCGCAGGAGGAGGTCGCCACGCTCTTCGACTACTTCAGGCGGGCCGCCACCGCCTACCAGGAGGCCACCGACGAACTCATCAGATCCAGAACGCCGTGATCTCCTGGCGACACCTTCTTCCCGACTCCGCGCCTGTGAACGCTGAGCGCGGCGGGGATGTTCGTCTCGATCGGCCAAGGCCGTAGCGGCTCTCCGGCTTATCTCCATCAGAGATGACAGTCATCGAGGATTATCGCGGCGACAGAGGAAGCAGGTGCGCGCGTCCGCCGTTGGAAGGCGTCATGAGGGAGCGAAGCCCCCTCGCTGACCGGACCCGCACCAGACGCTCCATCTCTGAGAGGCACCTGTGGCTCCTTCTGTTCAATTCCAGACCGCCCAACGGGCCGCGTCGCCGGCCGTCGGGCCATCGGGCCGGCTCGTCGCGCTCCTGGCCGTCGCCACCGGAGTGGCCGTCGCCAACCTGTACTACGCGCAGCCCCTGCTGTCCGCGCTGAGCGCGTTCTTCGGGATCAGCGAGGTCGCCGCCGGCGGGCTCATCACCGCGACACAGGTCGGCTACGTGGCGGGCATGCTGCTGCTCGTCCCGCTGGGCGATCGCATCGAGAAGCGCCGGCTGGTCGTGATCCTGCTGTCCGTCACCACGGTGGCGCTGGTGGTGGCGGGGACGGCCGCCACCTTCCCGGTCCTCCTGGCCGCCCTGCTGGTCGCCGGAGGGACCTCGGTCGTCGCCCAGATCCTCGTCCCGTTCGCGGCCGGTCTCGCCCCCGACCACGCCCGCGGGCGCGTGGTCGGTCGGGTGATGAGCGGCCTGCTCACCGGCATCCTGCTGTCACGCACCCTGAGCAGCCTGGTCTCCCAGACCGCCGGGTGGCGGGTCGTCTTTCTGGGCTCGGCCGTCCTGATGGCGGTGCTGACACTGGCGCTGCGCGCGGCCCTGCCCCGCCACGCCCCCAGCACGGACGTGTCGTACGGCCGGCTGCTGCGCTCCACCGCGCAGCTGGCGCGCACCCACCCGGCGCTGATGCGGCGCGGCCTGTACCAGGCGGTGATGTTCGGCGTGTTCAGCGCGTTCTGGACCACGGTGTCGTTCGTGCTCACCGGCCCCGCCTTCCACTACTCCGGCTTCGGGGTGGGCATGTTCGCCCTGGTCGGAGCGGCCGGAGCGGCGGTGGCACCGTTCGCGGGGCACTGGGCCGACCGCGGGCTGGTGCGCCCGATGACCGCCGTGGCGTTCGCCGCGACCGCGCTGGCGTTCGCGCTCGCCGGGTTCGGCCGGCACGACGTCGTCCTGCTGGCCGTCGCCGCCGTCCTGGTCGACATGGCGGTGCAGACCACCCTCATCCTCGGCCAGCACACCATCTACCGGCTGGACGCGGGTGCGCGGGCACGGCTCAACAGCGTCTACATCGCCACGTTCTTCGCCGGAGGCGCCATCGGCTCCCAGGTCGGCTCGATCCTCTACCACGCCTACGGCTGGACCGGCGTGACCGTCCTGGGCGCCGCACTCCCCGTCCTTGCCCTGCTCTATTGGACGACCGAACGCCCCACCACGTCGTGACCGCCTCAACATGGAATCGCCCTAAACTGCCCGCAACTTGCACAATCGCGCCGGGCATGTCAGACGGTTCGCAGTGCCTCGGTGGGTTGCATGCGGGCCGCGCGGATGGCAGGGAGCAGCCCGGCGATGGCGCCGATGGCGATGGCCGCGCCCAGCCCGCCGACCCAGGCCAGCGGCGGTACCACGGTGGCCCAGTTCTTGATGTGGGTGTAGACGGTGGTGGCCAGGGTGCCGATGGCCACGCCGGCGAGGCCGCCGAGCGCGGCCAGCAGGATCGCTTCGGCCAGGAATTGGAGGCGGATGTCTGCTCTGGTCGCGCCGAGGGATCGGCGTAGGCCGATCTCGGAGCGGCGTTCCAGGACCGAGATGACCATGGTGTTGGCGACGCCGATGCCGCCGACGAGCAGTGCCACCGCGCCCAGGCCCAGGAACAGGCCGTTGAGCGCGGATTGGGCGGCCGCGCGGGCCACCAGGGCGGAGGAGGGCTGGCTGACGTTGACCTCGCCAATGTTCTGCGGGTTGGCAGTGGCGGCCAGTACCTTCTGCACGTCGGCCACTTGTTCGGTGGCCGCTCGCACGTAGATCGTGGTCGGATGGCCGTCGAAGTGCAGGTATTTCTTGGCGGCCGGGTAGCCGACCAGCACCGCGGAGTCGATCTCCGGCGTCAGCTTCGCCGACTTGAGGATCCCGGCTACGTAGAACCACTGGCCGCCGACCCAGATGCGCATCCCCTGGTGGATCTGAGCGATGCCGAGGCGCCGAGCGGCGTCGGCTCCGAGGATGGCGACCGGTTGGCGGGCGGTGGCAGCGTTGAGATAGGCACCCTGGGCCAGGCTGGTGCGCACCACGCCGGGCAGGTCCAGGCTGGCCGCCTGGACGGTCAGCGAGTTGGTGTTGAAGGCGGGGATGTAGGGGTTGCGGAAGGCGTTGGCCTTGGTTTTGCCGGTGTGTTCGACCTTCTCGACCGGGCCGATCCTGGCGATCATCCCCGGCGCGTCGTTGGGCAGCTTCGCATTGTCCCCGCCCATGGTCTGGCCGGGGGTGACGGTGAGCAGGTTGGTGCCCAACTTGTCGATCTCGGCCAGCAGCCCGGCCTGGGAGGAGGCTGATAAGCCCAGCACGGCCACCATCGCCGCGACGCCAATGGCGACGCCGAGCGCCGACAGGGCCGCCCGCATCCGCCGGGTCCGCAAGCCGAGAGTGGCGACCCGCGCCAGGTCGGCCGGGTACATCATGACAGCCGCCTGTCGGCAACGAGGCACCCATCGAGCATCTCGATGCGGCGCGGCAGCCTCGCGGCCAGCTCCCGGTCGTGCGTGATCATGATGATGGTGGCGCCCTCGCCGTTGAGCTCCTTCAGCAGTTCGAAGATGGCGGCTCCGGAGACGCTGTCGAGGTTGCCGGTGGGCTCGTCGGCCAGCACGATCGCCGGGTTCCCGACCAGCGCGCGGGCGATCGCGACCCGCTGTCGCTCGCCGCCCGACAGGTGCGCTGGCCGGTGGCCGAGCCGGTGGCCGAGTCCGACCCGTTCCATAGCGTCGGCCGCGGCGCGCAGCCGGACCTTGTGCCTGGTGCCGGTGTAGAGCATCCCGTCGGCGACGTTCTCCAGCGCGGTGGCGTGCTGGGCCAGGAAGAACTGCTGGAAGACGAAGCCGATCCGCGTCGCCCGCAGCTTCGCCAAGGCGCGGTCGGACATGCGCGCGACGTCGTCGCCGACGATGCGCACCGTACCCAAGGTGGGCCGGTCCAGGGTTCCCATGACCTGCAGCAGCGTCGACTTGCCCGACCCGGACGGGCCTACGATGGCGACCAGCTCACCAGCCGCGACGGTGAAGGTGGCCTCCTCCAGCGCCACCACCGGACTCGCGCCAGGGTAGACCTTGGCCACCCGGTCCAGTTCCAGAACGTTCGTCATGATGACGGCACCACGATGTTCTGGCCCGCTCTCAGACCGTCGCCGGTGACCTCGACCTTGCCCTCGCTGTCGTCGAACAGCCCGGTCGTCACACCGACCAGCCGATGCCCGCCACCGATGTCGACGACCTCGACCGCGTAGCCGCCACCGGCCAGCGCGAGCAGCGAATTCACCGGCACCGACAGCACGTCTTCGGCAGTGTCGGTGACGATCGAGACCTGTACCGGCGCCTTGTCCAGGCTGCCGGTCTGCGTCGGCCTGGTCGGCCGGATCTTCACCTCGATCGTGGTCCCGCTGTCGGAGGTGGTGGCGACCTTGCCGACCTCGGAGACCACGCCCGGCACGGTCTTGCCGTTTGGCAGCGCGATGATCACCTTGTCGTCAACGGCCACCCGGCTCTGCTGGCTGGCATTCAGCTCGATGGTGACCTGCCGGGCCGTCGAGGATGCCTGCAGCACCACGGTCCCGGCCGCCGTCTGCGCACCGCTGACCGCATTCACCTTTAGCACCCGGATCGCCTTGGCTGGGACGAACACCGCCTGGCCGAGCGAAAGGTTTCCCGACTCCTCCAGCCCGACCTTGTCCTGCAGTTCCCGAAGCGCGTTGTAGGTGCCCCTGCCGAAGTAGTCGGATTCGGGGTCGAGCTCGTCCTTGGTGGCGTAGCCGAGCACCACCAGCGCGGCGTTCAGCTGCTGAACGTCGACGCCCTCGGTGCCCCACGACAGCGACCGGTAGATGGGAACCACACCGTTGAGCAGCATCACGGGCTTGCCGTCCACCCGGTACAACACCCTGCCCGCGGTGACCACCTGGCCCACGGCGGGCAGCATGGTCACCGTACCGCTGGCCTTGTTGACCACCTGAAACTCTCCCGCGTAACCGAGCGTGCCGTTCTGCAGGGTGCGGGCCGACAGCGCGCCCCTGGTCACCTGCGCCACGCCGGTCCTGGCCGCGCCCTGGGCGGTGGTGCTCGCCGCGGGGGTGGCGAACGGGTTGGCGCGCAGGACCCAGACACCCCCTGCCACCAGCGCGCCGACCGCCACCAGCGTGGCCGCCCGGCGGATCGTGCTCAACTGCCGCCACCGCCCTTGTTGGGGGTCATGTTCCGAATGCTCTGCGGCTGGTATTGCTTGCAGGCTTCTTCGGCCTTCCTGAACTGCGGCGTGTTCGGGTCGTCGTTGAGTTTGAAACCGCCACCCGCGTCAGGGTCGGGGAACGACGGCACGCCGTTGTCACGCATGCACGTGGCGTACTTGAGCTTGTCCGCCGTGGACCACGTCTCGTTGGGGTTGGTCTGCGGGGGCGGGGCGGGCATGAACTCCTTGCAGGCCTCGACTGCCTTCTTGAACGCCGGCGAGTTGAGGTCGATCCCCTCTCCCATGCCTACGCCCGGCTCCGGATCCTTGAAGTTCGGCACGCCGTTCTCACGGACGCACTGGGCGAAGGCCACCGGATCGGCCTTGGAACCGCCCTGCGGGGCGGCGGACGCCGAACCTGCCTGCGGCGCCATGGATGCCACGGTCCTGCCGGGTTCCTGGCCACTCCCGCAGGCCGCGCCGGCCAGCGAGAGAGCCGCCATCGCGACGGCCATCGCGATGCTCCTGCGTGACCGCTTCGGCCTGGCCACGTCCTGGCTGAGGGTGCCGTCCATTTCGATCTCCATGGTGTGCGGGTTGGATGTGGCCCGGTCGCCGGGGCGGCGCGTGCGGTGCTGTCCCGGCGACGGGGCGGGGCTACCGGTGGCTACTTCTCGGGTACGGGGGTGCCGTCGCAGCCGCTGTCGATTCGGCCCGTGTTGAAGTACGACACGAGCTTGGTGGCGCAGTTCGGCACTCGCAGGACCGACCCGTGTACGTCGTCGTCGACGGTGAAGACCGTGCCGCCGATCGCGGCGTGCATCTGCTTCGTCCACTCATACAGAGAGACCGCTTCGTAGCGGTGTCCGGCCAGCACCAGCGACCCGCCGGTGCGGTGGACCTTGGTCTCTTGCACCGGCAGCGGCCAGCCGGCGCACTGGGCGGAGAAGCGGCTGGCACGCCCGGTGACCGGGTTGCGCTCGAGCCGCCGCTGGTAGGTGGTCCAGGCGTCGGAGAAGCCGAGCCGGCTGGGGTCCTCGTTGCAGAAGACGGCCTGGCCGGTGGTCGCGTTGAACCGCTCCGGGGCATCGGCCGGCGGAGGCTTCAGAGCTCCCTGCCCGAGAAGTTTCCTGAGAGCGGGCGGCGCGGTGTCGCCCTCGTCCTGCATTTCCTTGAATGCCTGGGCAACCTGCGGCCAGTCCGGGGCGCTCTGGATGGCCAGCATGGCGACCGTGGCGCCGTCGGCGACCATCTCCCAGTCGCTGTAGCGCTTCGGCTTCTCGTCATAGGCGCGGCGGAGCGCCAGTACCGTGGTCCGCACCTCCTTCGAGGTGGTACCGAGGCCGTACGTGTCGTTGCGCTCGGCAATCCAGGCCGCCATCCGCCCGAAGCTGCGCTCGGTGCCCGCAGCGTGGCCGTCCTCGAAGTCGTCCAGCCGGAAGCGCACGGGCGACACACTGTCCAGGAACATGCGCCCGACGCTGCCCGGGAAGGTGCTGCGGTAGACCGCGCCGAGCCAGGTGCCCCAGGAGATGCCCAGGAAGTTGAGCTTGCGCTCCCCCAGCGCGATTCGCACCCAGTCGAGGTCGCGGGCCGAGTTCAGGGTGGTGAGCTGGCCGAGGAAGGCGGGATCGGAGCTTCCGCAGGCCTTATTGTTGGCCATCCCGCTGTCATGGATGCGCTTGGCCGCCGCCTCGGTCAGCGGCCCTGGCTCCGGCGCCTGCCCGCCCATGGCTCGGCATTCGACCTTGGTGCTGTAGCCGACCCCGCGGGGGTCGAAGCCGATCAGGTCGTAGCGGTCATTGAGCTTCGCGTTCGCCTGGTTCATTGAGGCGATCTGGAGGGGGAACAGGTAACCGGCGCCGCCTGGCCCGCCCGGGTTGAGCGCCAGGCTGCCCAGCCGGTGCTTGCGGTCGACGGCCTTGACCCGGGTGATCGCGATGGTGATCTGCCGTCCGCGTGGTTTGCGGTAGTCCAGCGGAACGCTGACGGTTCCACACTCCATCCGGCCCAGCAGCGCGCGGAAATTCCGCAGTTGCTCGTCGGAGACGACGAGGGAACGGATCACGTCGTCGGAGTAGGCGGGGCAGGCGCTCCACTTGACCGAAGCCTTGGCCTGCCCGGTCGCAGCCGTCGCGGCGGACGAACCCGCGACCAGCGATGCCAGAGCGACGGCACCCACGGCCATGGCCGTAACCGCGCGGCCGGTGAGGGATTCACGTTGAGACATGCGGCCAACCCTGCTGCCGGCCATGCCGAACCCGCGTCTGCCCCCGGCCGCATGTTCACATCTGTCGCCAGATGTATCCCGGCGCCGCCGGATCAGACTTGCGACAGACGCGGGCGCATCGGGCCTGGCCATAAGCTCACAGGGTTATGACGGTTCTTCGCGCGTGGTCACGCTCGCCGATGCTGCAGGACGCGGCGCTGTCCGCCATGCTGCTCGCGATCTGCGTGCTGGTCAACGACCCGAACGCGATCGTGGGCAAGACAGCGGGCACCCCCGTCGCCGGAGGGCAGGCCGTACAGCTCGCCCTGTGGTGGGTGGCGACGGCGCTCGCCGCCGCCGGGGTCGCGCTCCGCAGACGCCGGCCGCTCCCCATGCTCGCCGTCTGCATGCTCTCCGCCGCAGTGCACGTGGCCCAGGCCGCGCCTCTCATGCTCATCGATTTGAGCGTGCTGGTCCTGCTCTATACCGTCGCCACCCGCTACGCGCGGGTCGTCTCGCTCGCCCTCCTGGCCTGTCTGCTGCTTCTGGCCACCGGATGGAGCCTCTACGACGCGCGTCCGATACCTGGGCCATCCGATGTGCTCTCAACGGGCCCCGGCCTCGACAGCCCATCCGGGCCGAAAGAGGTCATGAGGGTCCATCGCCGGGCCTCGGCCGATACCTGGAGTGGCCTGTCCGTACTCGGCTCGGCTCTGGTCGCCTCCTGGGCGATCGGCTCCGGCACCCGCAACCGCCGCGCTTACCTCAAGGAACTCCATGCACACACCCAGGACCTCGAACGCGAGCGCGACCAGCAGGCCGCGCTCGCGGTGGCCGCCGAGCGCGCTCGGATCAGCCGAGAACTGCACGATGTCGTGGCCCACGGCCTGTCCCTCATGGTGATCCAGGCCCAGGGCGGCGCCGCCGCGCTCGACAGCCATCCCACCGACACCCGGGCCGCGTTGGAAGCGATCGTCGGCACCGGCCGCGACTCCCTCGCCGACATGCGACGCGTGCTCGCCGCAGTCGGCGAGGTGGACGACGCCTGGCATCCGCAACCCGGCCTCGCACACCTGTCCACCCTGCTCGCGCAGGTGAACAGGGCAGGCACGCCAGTAGGGCTGCGCGTCGAAGGCTCACCCGTGGCCCTGCCCGCGACAGTGGACCTCTCTGCCTACCGCATCGTGCAGGAGGCGCTGACCAACACCATGAAACACGCCGGAACGGGCGCCACCGCCAGCGTCGTCCTCACCTACCACGACGCGGAGATCGGCATCGAGATCAGCGATAACGGCCACGGCCGGGCCGGAGACACTGGCGGAGGTAACGGGCTGCGAGGCATGCACGAGCGCGTCAAACTGCTCGGTGGCACATTCGCAGCCGGCCCCGAACCTCAGGGCGGGTTCGCCGTACGGGCAGCGCTCCCGATCCAGGGACACACCGCATGATCCGCGTACTGCTCGCCGACGACCAGGCTCTCGTCCGTACCGGCTTTCGCATGATCCTGGACAACGCCCACGACATGCAGGTCGTCGGCGAGGCAGGCGACGGCGCGCAGGCCGCGGAGATGGCCCTCGAACTCCAGCCCGACATCGTGCTGATGGACGTTCGGATGCCCGAGGTCGACGGCGTCGAGGCGACCCGCCGCATCTGCACCGGCACCACCCGGATCCGGGTGCTGATCCTGACGACTTTCGACCTCGACGAGTACGTCTACGCCGCTCTCCGCGCCGGCGCCAGCGGGTTCCTCCTCAAGGACACCCTCGCGCCCGACCTCCTCTCGGCCATCCGCGTGGTCGCACGCGGCGATGCGGTCGTCGCGCCCAGCGTGACCCGCCGGCTCCTCGAACGATACGTCGGCATCGGCGCCGCCCCGGTCACCCCCAGAGCCGGCCTCGACGTCCTGACCGAACGCGAGCGCGAGGTGCTGAGCCTCATCGCCCGCGGCCTGTCCAACACCGAGATCGCCGAGTGCCTCTTCCTGTCCGAGGGCACCGTCAAAACCCACGTCAGCCGCGTGCTGGCCAAACTCGGCCTGCGTGACCGTGTCCAGGCCGTGGTCTTCGCCTACGAAAGCGGCCTGGTACGCACCGGAGCCACCTAACGATCTTTGGTACTTCGGGGTGGTAGAGCGGCGGGGGACACCGCCGGGAGGTGGGCGGCCGGCCGGCCCGCTACGGGATGGGCACGGATGTCGCTCAGCTGAAGAGGCATGGCGATGAGCGGCGGATGGCGACGCTGGTGGCCAGCGTGGCGCACCTGGAGGCGGGCGTCGACCGTCGCGGTGTCGCGTCCGAAGGACGTGGCCGAGCTGATCCGCGAGGCGGTCTGGGCGACCTCGGCCTGACGTACCGCCCGGCGGCACGCGCCCGGGTCAGGTGATGTGCCGCAGTAGTGCCGCGACCGCCGGCGGCACCTCTCCTCTGGGCCGGACGACCATGACCTTCCACCGCGGCGCGTGCTGGGCGAAGTGGTAGGTGGCCAGGTCCGGGAACCGCGCGGCGATCGACTCCGGCATGATGCAGACCCCCAGGTCGTGGCGGACGAGCTCGGACGCCGCCACGATGTCGTTCACCTCGAACGTGGTGGTCCGCTCGACCAGAGCCGCGCGAAACGCCTGGTCGACCGAGTGCCGGATCGCCCACCCTGGCGAGAAGTCCACCAGGGGCATGCGGGCCGCGTCGGCAAGCGTCACCGGCCCGGCCTTGGGGAGTTCACGCTCTGCCGCGGTCACCAGCACCATCTCCTCCCGCGACAGCAACCGGGTCACCAGGCCACGCTGCTGCTGACGGTCGAGCGCGACCACGGCCAGGTCCACCGTCCCGTCGCGCAGCGCCTGCCGGATATCGACGACGGCCGCCTGCCGCAGGCGGACCACGACGCCGGGGTGCTCCTTCCGCAGCCCCGCCAGCGCGCGGTGCAGGCTGGCCCAGACGCCCTGCATCGTGCCGACCGTGACTCGCCCGCGCAGCTCTCCCCGTACCCCGTCGACTGCGGCCCGCGCCTGCTCGGCCGCCCGAAGCGCCGCACGCGCCGCCGGCACGAACGCCTCACCCGCCGGGGTCAGGGACACGCGGTGAGTGGTGCGGTCGAACAGCGGGGCCCCCAGGTCGCGCTCCAGCGCGCGTACCGTGCTGGAGACGGCCGACTGGACGACATGCAGACGCTGAGCGGCCGCCGTGAACCCGCCCTCTTCGGCGACCGCGACGGCCACCTCCATCTGCCGCAGATCCAATCCACCCTCCCTCAGCCGACGGGGCGGCCATCTCTCCAAGAGATGACCTACTCCACGCATTATCGCCGACCAGGGCAGACCGCCGACGGCTCAGCCACATCTACGCAGCCGCTCAGCCCAGCGGTCCGATCGCGCTTGGGGAGCGTGAGGGGCCGGGACGCCTGTCGTCAAAGGGTGCCCCTGAAAGAAGCAGCCCGAGCCGGAAGACGCGAAGCGCCCTCCGGCGAGGACCCCGCTGTTGAGCGGGGCGCGGGCTCCGCACCCCAATCGAACACAGCCCGAGCCTGAAAGCGCCCCCCGGCGGGGGGCGCGTCGCGGTCAGGGCCAGTTGCGGGACGGGCGCAGGGAGACGCCGGAGCGGCCGTTGCCGTCCAGCTTGACGCCGAGGACCTGGTGCAGCTGAACCTTGTTGCGTTCGAAGCCGACGATGCAGCCCGCCATGTACAGCGCCCAGACACGGGCGGTGCCCATGCCGACCTCCTGTACCGCGTCCTCCCAGTTGGCGTCGAGGTTGTCGCACCAGTGCCTGAGGGTCTTGGCGTAGTGCTCCCTGAGGTTCTCCTGATGCCTGATCTCGAAGCCGAGGTCCTCCATCTGCCGCACCAGCCAGCCGACGGACTCGAGCTCGCCGTCGGGGAAGACGTACCGGTTGATGAAGCCGCCCTTGTTGAACGTCTTCTCGGTGCCGGTTGGTCTGGTGATGCAGTGGTTCAGGATGCGTCCGCCGGGCTTGAGCTTTCCGTACAGGAAGGAGAAGTACGACGGGACGTTGTCCTTGCCGATGTGCTCGGTGAGCCCGATGGAGCTGACGGCGTCGAAGCCCGTCTCCTTGACGTCGCGGTAGTCCATGAACCGGACCTCGGCGAGGTCCTGGAGCCCGGCGTCGATGATGGCCTGCTGCGCCCACTCGGCCTGCTGCTTGCTCAGCGTCACGCCGACGGCCTTGACGCCGTAGTGCTTGGCGGCGTGCATGACCATGCCGCCCCAGCCGCAGCCGACGTCGAGCAGCCGCATCCCGGGCTTGAGGTCGAGCTTGCGGGCCACCAGGTCGAACTTGGTGTACTGCGCCTCTTCCAGCGAGGACGTCTCCTCGGGGAAGGTGGCGCAGGTGTAGGCCATGGACGGTCCGAGCACCCACTCGTAGAAGCGGTTGGACACGTCGTAGTGGTGGTGGATGGCCTCGGCGTCGCGCTGCTTGGCGTGGCGGGAGCCGAGCCTGGCCAGCGCGCTCTGACGCATCTCCTGCGGAGGCGGCGGGACGCGCATGAGCAGCGGCTTGAGCCCGAGCGAGCGTACCGCGGCGACCTTCTCGGAGGTGGAGAGGTCGTTCATGGTGATGTTCCACATCCGGTCGAGCAGGGCGTACAAGTCGCCGTGCACGTCGATGTGGCCCGAGATGTAGGCCCGGGCCAGGCCGAGCTCACCGGGCGCCTGCGCCAGATAGGCGACCGCGATGGGCGACTTCACCTCGATCGCGAGGTCCGCCCCGTCGGGCCCCGCCTTGCTGCCGTCGTAGGCCATGAACGCGATGTTGGCGTCAGAACCGACGATTTTCTCAAAGATGGTTGCGAGTGCCACCTGTTCACCTTCCCCGCACACACTTGTCGTACAGGTCAAGCAGGCGTCCGTTCGGGTCGTATTCCCGCTTGACGGGCCAGTAGGCGTCGCCGTTGTACAGCTGCCAGAACTGCTCACGGGCGTAGAACGACGTCGAGTAGAGCGACTTGTGCCCGTCGAGGTCGTGGACGGAGTTCTCGATCAGCCGGTTGTAGTAGCCGTCGAACTGGCCGCGCGGCAGCGGAACCATGCCCCAGAAGCCGAAGTTGACGTACAGCCTGCCCGGCTCCAGCGGGTACAGCGGCCAGCTGGACGAGGAGCGCAGCGGGCACATCCACACCGGCGTCATGCCGACCTTGCGGTGGAAGAACTCCAGAAACTCGGCGCCGCGCTCGACCGGGGTCTCGACGTCCTGGATGACCGACTCCTGCACCGGCTGGCCGCGCCACCTGTCGACCCTGGCGGTCAGGCCGTACTGCCGGTCGAGTGCGACCAGCTTGCGGTAGACGTCGGAGCGCATCCAGCGGCGCGGCATCAGCGAGCGGACCACGGGCTGCTGCACGCCGAAGGCGCGCGAGCACCAGAACCAGTCGGTGTCCCAGCGCCACAGGTAGTCGCGGACGGTCAGCCAGTCGCGGTTGCGCTGCTGGATCGACCGGTAGTAGATCCGCATGCCGGTGTAGTCGGAGACGTACGGGGCGCGGTCGGCGAAGCGGCCGACCGTGATGTACATCTCCTCCGGGTCGAAGAACACCCCGTCGACGAAGTCGACCGGCTCGCCGTCGTGCTCCATGCTGTCGCAGATCTCCTGCATGGCCAGCATGCACTTGTCGGCGTCGGTGAACCTGACGTGCGTGAGCCGGACGTACGGCTGGACCTTGCGGAGCTTGATCCTGATGCGCAGCGCGTAGCCGAGCGTGCCGTACGAGTTGGGGAACGCCCTGAACAGGTCGCGGTGCTCGTTGTCGGCGCGGGCCACGATGACGCGGCCGTCGCCGGTGAGGATTTCGAGCTCCTCGACCGACTCGTGCGGCAGGCCGTCCCTGAAGCTGGTGGACTCGATGCCGAGCCCCGTGACGGCGCCCCCGAGCGTGATGGTCTTCAGCTGGGGCACCACGTACGGCATGAGCCCGTGCGGCAGCGTGGCGTCGACCAGCCGCTCGTAGGTCGTCATGCCCTGGACCTCGGCCGTCATCGTCTCCGGGTCGACGCTGATGACCTCGTCGAGGTCCCTGGCGGACAGCTTGGCCGTCTTGCCGGAGTCGCGGAATCTGAAGAGGTTGGACGTCGCCTTGGCGAGCCGGGGCGCGGCGTCGCCGGGAATCTCGGCGTACGACTGCCGGATCTGCTCTACTGCCCGTCGGTGTGTCGACATCGACGTCGTCACCTAAGCACCCCCTTGAGCTGGTAGAGATCGTCGCGTAAGACGGTATCCCCCAGCGGGGAAGTCGACCAGACCGGGGTCGTTAAAGACACGAAAACTGTTTATCGTGCCAGGTGAAACGCTTACGCGGAAGGCGAATCCGAAAATCTCCTACAGATCATCGGGGAAACGCCGTTCAGCACGTTGGCCACCTCGCGGCCGTCGAGGGCCGCCGTGAGGTTCTCCATGACGGCCCCCAGCAAGCGCCCGGTCGCCTCCGGCGTGACCCCCGCGACGTGCGGAGACAGCAGAACTCTTGGCAGCTCGCGCAGCGGGTCACCGCCCGGCAGGGGCTCGGTCTCGAACACGTCCAGCGCGGCTCCGGCGAGGTGTCCGGAGGCGAGGGCGGCGGCCAGCGCGCGCTGGTCCACGACGCCACCTCTGGCGGCGTTGACGAGCAGCGCGCCCTGCTTCAGCCGTCCGGGGTCGACGAGGCCGCGGGTCTCGTCCGACAGCGCGATCACCACGACCACCACGTCCGAGGAGTCCAGCAGCGTCGGCAGGTCGGTGTAGCCGGGGTCCTCGCGCGGGGTGCGCGTCCAGTACGACACCTGGCAGCCGAACGCCCTGAACAGGCTGGCGCACGCGGCGCCGATAGGGCCGTAACCGACGATGCCGACGTTCTGGCCGTGCAGCTCGCGCGGCTGGAGGCCCTGCTGCGGCCACTCCCCCGCGCGGACGGCGGCGTCGGCGGCGCCCAGCCTGCGCGTCAGCGACAGCGCCGCGGCGACGCACCACTCCGACACCGCGACGGCGCTGACGCCGGCCGTGTTGGCCAGCGGCACGCCCGCCGCGGCGAGCGCCGCGGAGTCGTGGCCGTCGACGCCCACCGACGGCTGCTGCACGAACGCCAGGCGCGGGGCGGCCGCCACCGCCGCCGCGTCGAGCGCGAGCAGCCCCGACCAGTCGCCCAGGACGATCTCCGCCTCGGGCAGCGCGTCGAGCAGCGCCGCCCGGTGGCGGGAGGCGGGCACCCGCACGTCCACCCGGTCACCGAGCGGAGCGAGCAGGCCGCGTAGCAGTTCCTCGGGGAGGGGCGGCAGGGCGAGCAGGTTCCAGGGGGTCATGCCTTGACCGTAAAGCTGCCGATCACCTGCCGCATCAGCGAGGCGTTGCGACGCCACTGCGTCTCGGCGACGGTCCAGGACAGGATGTAGGCGGTCTGGCCGACCGTGATCGCGCGCTGCACCTCGTGGTAGCGCTGGCCGCTCACGGCCCATGGCGTGTCGCCGCCGGTTCCGGCGGTGTAGGTGAACTCCCACTCCACGGCCTTGGCGCCCTGGTGGTTGACCGCCCCGCGGCGGACGACGCGCAGGTCGGGGGCGTTCTGCCGGAGCGACTCCTCCGCGTCGCGGGTGATCTGGTGCGGGTCGAGCGTGGCGTAGACCTCCTCGACGCCGAGGTGGCCGGTCCTGTCGGGCCGCGTCCACTCGGTGTAGGAATCCTTGCGGGCGCCCCTCCAGCCGGTGGGCCGGACGATCGCCCAGCCGTCGGGCGACTTCCACGCCCGCACGAGCGGCACCACCCTGCTCGGTGTGGGGGTGGGCGTGGGAGTCCGGCTGGCGGTCGGCGTCGCGCTGGGCAGCGGGCTGGTGGCGGCGGCCGGCTGCGCGACGGGCGGCGTGCTGCTGCCCTGCGCGGGCGAGCTGAGCTTGAGATAGGTGACGCCGCCCGCCGCGACCACCACCGCCGCCACCGCGGCGGCGAGCAGCACGCGGCTCCCGCGGCGCTGTTTCGGCGGGGCCGGTTCCGGGTCCATGGGCGGGGCCTTGACGGCGATGATGTCGGAGAGCAGCCGGTCGGCCTCCTCCGCCGTCACCCGCTCGTGCGCCTCCTTACGCAGCAGCCCCTTCAGAATCGGATGCATGATCGGAGGGATCCTGCGGTAGTCCGGCTCCTCGTTGAGCAGGGCGTTGAGCGTGGCCATGGGTTCGCCGCGCTCGAACGGCGAGCGCCCGACCAGGGTGGCGAAGAGCGTCGCGCCGAGCGACCACAGGTCGGAGGCCGGGCCCGCCTCGGCGGCGCGCACCCGCTCGGGAGCGAGGAAGCTCGGCGAGCCGGTCACCATGCCGGTCTTGGTGAGCGACGGGTCGCCCTCGGCGGTGGCGATGCCGAAGTCGGTGAGCACGGCCCGGCCGTCGTCGGTGAGCAGGATGTTGCTCGGCTTGACGTCGCGGTGCAGGATCCCGCTCTCGTGGGCGGCGCGCAGCGCCGACAGCACCTGCCTGCCGACGTCGGCCGCCTGCCGCACCGGGAGGGCGCCGGTGGTGGCCACGACCTCCTCGATGGAGGGATGCCGCACCAGCTCCATGATGATCCAGGGACGGCCGTCCTCCTCGACGACGTCGTAGACCGCCACGACCGACGGGTGGTTCAACCTGGCCGCCGTGCGGGCCTCGCGGGCGGTGCGGAGCAACTGGCGTTCTTGCTCGGCGGGCGGCACCCCTGGCGGCAACAGCACTTCCTTGACCGCGATGGGCCGGTTGAGGAGGGTGTCGTAGCCCTCCCAGACCACCCCCATGCCTCCACGGCCCAGTTCGCGCTGTAACTGGTACCGCTGGGCGATCAGCCTATTGCTCTCCGAAACCATGTCCAACCCCTGTAGAAGCCCCGAACAGTGGGCAAGTTTCCCATACCTCACTCCGCTGTGGCGGGTGGTCGGCAAGGCGGCTTGCCACAGCTCACCGAATGTTGTTCTACTGGGGCGGACTCGCCAGCTAAGGAGATCCCATGTCTGAAGCGCGGCAGGGGCCGCTGTCCGGGGTACGGGTGCTGGAGCTCGCGGGGCTCGCACCTGGGCCGTTCGCTGGGATGATGCTCGCCGACCACGGCGCCGACGTGCTGCGGATCGACCGCGTGCAGGCCGTCTCCGACAGGCCCCGCACGGACGTCATGGACCGCGGCAAGCACACGATCGGCCTGGACCTGAAGTCGCCGGAGGGCGTGGCGGCCTTCAAGAAGCTGGCCGAGAACGCCGACGTCGTCATCGAGGTGTTCAGACCCGGCGTGGCCGAACGGCTCGGCATCGGCCCCGACGACCTGCACGCGGTGAACGAGCGCCTGGTCTACGGCCGGATGACCGGCTGGGGCCAGGACGGCCCGCTCGCCCCGACCGCCGGGCACGACATCGACTACCTCGCCATCTCCGGAGTGCTGTCGATGCTCGGCCGCGAGGGCGGCAAGCCCACTCCGCCGATCAACATCCTGGGCGACTTCGCCGGCGGCGGCCTCATGCTCGCGTACGGCGTGCTGCTCGCCCTGTTCGAACGCGAACGAACCGGCAGGGGCAAGGTGGTCGACGCCGCCATGGTGGACGGTGCCGCGCTGCTGTTCTCGATGTTCTACCACGGCGTGCAGAGCGGCGCGTGGGGCCCGCGCGGCACCAACCTGCTCGACACGGGCGCGCCCCAGTACGACACCTACGAGACCGCCGACGGCGAGTACGTGGCGGTCGGCTCGCTGGAACCCCGGTTCTGGGACGCGATGGTGACCAGGATGGGCCTGACCGACCTTCCGGACCGGCACGACAGGAAGCAGTGGCCCACGCTGAAGTCCCGGCTCGCCGAGGCGTTCAGGTCGCGGACCCGCGCCGAGTGGGAGGCCGTGTTCGACGGCTCGGACGCGTGCGTGTCGCCGGTCCTCTCGATGCCCGAGGCGGTCACGCACCCGCACAACGTCGCCAGGGGCGCCTTCGTCCAGGTCGGCGACTTCCACCAGCCGCTGCCCGCCCCTCGGCTGTCCGGCGCGCCGGAGCCGGACCTCTCCCCGGCCACCCGGCTGGACGACCTGACGTCCTGGGGCCTGCCGCCGGAGGAGTCGGAGAAGCTGCGCTCGCAGGGCGTGCTGGCCTGACGTGCTGACCTGACGTGCTGACCTGATGGAGGCTATGGCGGGTTCCGCGGCGTCCGAGCCGCTCTGGCGCGGGTGAACTGGTCGTCGAAGCGGCGCGGGAACGGCAGCATGCGGTGCTTGTGCCGGTACGGCGCGGCCTGCCGCACCACGTTGAACCCGGCCGCCGAGACGATCCGCTCGGCGGCCTCGAACAGCGGCCAGGCCGGGTAGGCGGCCAGATGGGTCACGTCGTCGGGCAGCCCTGGCGGTGCGGCGGGCGACACCAGCACCAGCCTCGGGCTGACGCCCTCCAGAGCGGCCGTCTCGCGGGCGTAGCCGAGCAGCTCGGCGATCTCGCCCGGCGGCCCCGAATGGACGACGAGCCACTCTCCGGGGGCCTCGGCGGGCGGGGCCGGCGGGTCGACCAGGGTGAGCGGCAGGACCTCGTCCGACACCTCGCAGAGGTAGGCCAGGTGCGGCTCGCTCACCGGCTCCATCAGGTACGTCGTGGCGAACCGCAGCGGGCGGGCGGGCAGGAGCGGGCGGTAGGCGTCCCAGCGCAGCAGCCGGGCCAGGTGGACGGTCCTGGTGCCCGGCGGGGCCGTGGACGCGTCCAGCTCGCCGTCCAGCCCGGCGGGGAAGGCGTCCACGACGAACGGGGACCCGGGCTCCGGCCTGACGCCGATCGTGGCGGGCTCGCCGCGGTGCAGGGTGTGCAGGAAGGCGCGGACGCGAGTGAGATGGCCCAGGCCGCCGCCCCGCGCATAACAGACGATCACGCGACCTCACGGACCATCCGGCAGGCGCTCATGCGGAACTCAGGGCAGGCGCTCATCCGACCTCACGGACCATCCGGCAGGCGCTCATGCGGAGCTCGGGGCAGGCGCTCATCCGACCTCGCGGAACACCCGCAGGTAGCCGTCGGTCTCCGCCGACACCGTGAAGTCCCTGCGCACCCGTTCGGCCGCCGCCGTGCCGAGCTTGGCGAGCTGGTCATCGGTGGCCCGCGCGGCCCGGTCCACGGCCGCGCGGCACTCGTGCGGGTCGCCCGCGCGGAAGCGGAAGCCGATCTCGTCGTCGACCAGGTCGCCGAGCCCGCCCGCGTCGGACGCGAGCAGCGGCACGCCCAGGGCGGCCGCCTCCAGCGCGACGTTCGGCAGGCCGTCGTAGAACGACGGCAGCGCCACCAGGTCGCACGCGGCGTAGAGCGCCGGCAGCTCGTAGCGGTCGAGGAACGGCAGCCTGGTGTGCTCGAGCGGCACCTCCAGGTCGGCCTCCAGCTCGCCGACGAGCAGCAGGTGGAACTGCGCCGCGTGCCCCGAGGCGGCCAGCGCGTCGAGCAGGAAGCCGACGCCCTTCTTGTTCTTGAGCTGCCCGATCAGGCCGATCGTCCGCTTGCCCGCCGCCGCCCGCCTGGCCTGCCCCGACGCGCGTTCCGACGGCAGGATCTGCCAGCTGGACGTGTCGATGCCGTTGGCCACCCAGCGCACCTCGGCGCCCGGCGCCAGGGCCGACACCAGCGGCGCGTGCGACGAGGCCACCACGCACACCCTCGCCGAAGCGCGCAACGCCTCGAGCAGCGCGCTCCGGCGACGCAGGGAGAACACGCCGGTGTCGAAGTCGTTGCCGCGCAGCAGCGTCACCAGCGGGGCGCCCAGCCACGCCGACAGGACCGGCGCGGCGAGCATCGCGTACGTGCCGCCGAACGCCACCACGTGCGTGTAGGACTCGCCCGACAGGACGGTCCACAGCCTGCGTAGCGCGTGCTCCGGATTGTCCTCCAGCGGCACGGTCAGCAGCCGCCCGCGGTGCTCGCCGGCGACCTGCCACGGCCTGGCGCGCCTGGTCAGGTGCGCGACGTCGGTCTCGACGCCCGCGTTGCGCAGGCCGCGGACGATCCTGTCGCACGACTCGGCCATCCCGCCCCTGCTCGGCGGGTAGTGCTCGGTGATCCACAGCAGCCGCATCAGCTGTCCACGAAGTCGCGGTCGTCGCCGTCGCCGAAGTCGCTCTCGCCGAAGTCGCCCTGGTCGTCGGGGTCGAAGGCGCCCCTGTCGTAGTCGTCGAAGGTCGCGTACCAGGTGGGGTCGGAGTAGGTCGAGGCGCTGCTGTGGTAGTGGTGGGCGCGGAAGCCGCTCGTCCAGAACGGGTCGTACGGCGAGCCGTAGCCCTGGGCGGTGGCGCACTCCGGGCAGAGGCCGCCCGGCGCCACGTGCCGGTCGCAGATCGGCCTGCCGCAGCCGGCGCAGCCCGCCACCGACGGCCTGCCGCACCGGCCGAGCACGAAGAAGCCGGTGCTCACCAGGCACGGGGTCATGAGGTCCTCCTGGTCCACCTGAACAGCTCGGTCGCCACCGTCATGATCAGCGGTAACTGATCGCGCTCCGAGGGCACGGGCAGCTTGGCGCCGGCCCTGATCACGGTCTTGGCCCCGGGACGGACCTTCACCTGGATCCACGGCGGCGGCGGGCCGCCCGGCTGCGAGGCCGCCTGGTTCTTCGCCAGCGAACGGGTGGTCTGGACGCGCTGGACGGACTTGGTCTTGGTCTTGACCTTGCGCTTCCCGCGCGGGTTGACCTTGACCACGCGTCGGTGCCTGACATGGTCGGTGACGCTCAGTTCGAGCAGGCCGCCGTCGCGCAACTCGGAGCGGGCGCGCAGCCACGGGTCGCGCACCCACCACTCCCGCACGCTGCGCACCGGACGCAGGACGGGCAGCTCGCGCGGCGGGCTCGCCTTGCCGGGCACGTCGTGGCCGCGCAGGTCGGCGTCGATGGCGACGGTGCCTCTGCCCGCGTCCTCGCACAGCACCCGGATCAGCGGCACGAGCACGCTCTCGGTGCGTGCGGGCAGCCGCCACTTGCGCCTGCGGACCAGCGCGTCGTGCCGCGAGAGGCTGGCCAGCAGCGCCTCCCACTCCGCCCTGGGGAGGGTGGCCGACAGCGTGTGCTGCCAGATCAGGGCCTGGTGCAGCGGGTGGAACTGGGCGATGGCCGCCCGGGTCTTCCGCCAGAACATGGCTGGAACCCTACACACGCCGGTAGACGGCGGCGAGCCTCGCTCGGGACTCGGACCAGCTCGGCACCCGCACCCTCGCCCGCTCCGCCATCGCCTCCGCCGCCTCCGGATACTCCAGCATGATCCTGATGGCCCGCGCCAGCTCGGCGGGCCGGTCGGGCGCGACCAGCCGTCCGTCGTCGCCGAGGATCTCCCGGACGACGGGCAGGTCGGACGCCACGACCGCAGTGCCCGCGGCCATCGACTCCAGGATCTTCAGCGGGGCGCAGCCCTGCTCCAGGTTGCGCGGGCAGGCGGTGAGCGGGGCGACCGACACCTCCGCGCCGGCCAGCCAGTCGGCCACCTCGTGGTGGGGCAGCGTGAACCGCCACTCGACCCGCTCGGCCACGCCGAGCCGTTCGGCCAGCCGCCGCAGCGGCCTGGCGCGCCGCTCGGGCACCGACGAGCAGATCACCAGCCGCAGCCAGTCCAGGTCGGCCAGCCTGGCGAAGGCCCGCAACAGCACGTCCACCCCCTGCCAGCGCTGCAGGGCCCCGACGTAGACGACGTACCGCCCCACCCCCGCCGGACCGGCCGCCTCGCCATCGCCTGCCCCGAGCCCCACCGGGCCGGGTGCCTCGACGCTGGGCGCGCTCGGCGGGGCGCCCTCCCCCGCTTCCATTGGCGCGCCGTCGCGAAGGTGCACGACCGGGTCGGCGGCGTTGGGGACGAGGTGGATCCTGTCCGGATCTATGCCGTACCGGCGAACGCAGTCCGCGATGACGCGGGAGGGGACCACGATGGCGTCGGCGCCCGCCAGGCAGTGCGCCTCCAGGTCCCTGAGCTTGGCCAGGGTGGCGGGCGCGGCGTGCGGCCAGGTGTGCGGCAGCTCGATCGACGGCAGCCCGTTGACCTCGTACACCACCTTGTGCCGGTCCCCGAGCGCGGGCAGCGCGCTCCACGGGTCGCGCACGTGGACCAGCTCCAGCGTGCCGAGGTGCGGCGCGAGGTGCCGGGCGACCCAGTGTGAGTACGCCTCGGCCCGGTCGATCAGGTTGGGGATCTGCTCGTCGAACCGGGCGATCAGCACGTCGCCCTCCCGCTGGTATCGCGGCAGCCCGCCGCCGCCCAGCACCCCCAGCAGCCCCCCGCCGTACCCATGGAACAACTCAGCCGCCATCTGCCCGATGTGGACGGCGGACCCCTTGCTAGAAGGAAAGCGGTCGAAGGCGAAGTACGCGGCACGCACGGCGCGGAGTCTAGTGAAGGACGCCCTCGTAGGCCGAGTAGTCCTTCAACGCGATCGAGTCGTGCAGCCGCACGCCCTTGCTGCTCAGCTTGGTCGCGGCCCTGGTCAGCCCGGCGGGCAGCAGGTTGACCAGCCGCACCCCCTGGGTCAGGGCCCACAGGTCGGCGCGGCTGCCGGGCACGATCCGCTTGGCGGTCCCGACGGCGAACGCGCGGCCGCGCCGGACGTAGTCGCCGAGCTCCGCCTCGTAGGAGGGGAAGGCCCGCGCGTGATCGCCGCCGTACGCGGCCAGCTCTCCCGCCAGGACGTACGCCCCCACGACGGCCAGGCTGGTGCTGCCGCCCACCGCCGGACCCGGGCAGTAGCCCGCGTCGCCGACGAGCGTGACCCGCCCGCGCGACCAGGTGTCCATGCGCAACTGGGTGATCGAGTCGAAGTAGAAGGCGGGCGTGCCGTCGAGCTCGTCCAGCAGCCGGGGCACCTGCCAGCCCAGCCCGGCGAACCTCTCGCGCAGCAGCTCCTTCTGCCGCGGGACGTCCCGGTAGTGGTAGTCGAGCTGCTCCGGCGTCCTGAACAGGAAGAGCGCCCGCGCGTCCGGCAGGTGGGCGGCGCTGTAGAGCCCGGCCATGCGGTCGACCCCGGCGACTCCCACCATCCGCTGGTCGAGCCCGAGAAAGTCGGGGACGGACACGACGGCCAGGTAGGCGCCGATCCAGGCGGAGAAACGCGACTCCGGCCCGAAGACCAGCCGCCGGACGTTCGAGTGCAGCCCGTCGGCCCCGATCACCAGGTCGAACCGGCGGGCCGGGCCGCGCTCGAAGGTCACCTCGCCGTCGTCGGAGATCGACGTGATCGAGTCGCCGAAGACGTACTCCACGTGGTCGCGGGTGGCGTCGTAGAGGATCTCGCTGAGGTCGTCCCGCATGATCTCGACGTGGCGGTCGGAGATGGCCGTGAACACCCTGCGGAGCTCCAGCTCCACGGGGCGGTCCTCGCCCTCCCTGTACATGGTGAGCCAGTCGGTGCCCGTCTTCCTGTCCAGGATCCGGTCGACCACACCCATCTTCTCGACGATGTCCATCGCGGGCCTGAACAGGTCGATCGCGTGCCCGCCCGTCTTGCGGAGCGTGGGGGCCCGTTCGACGACGGTGACCGTGAACCCGTACCTGTCGAGCCAGTACGCCAGGGCAGGTCCGGCGACGCTGGCGCCGGAGATGAGGATCCGCATGGCTGGCACTTCCTTACTTAACGGATGGTAAGTCGGTTCTACAGCATCGCACAAGGACTTACTTAACGATAGGTAAGGGATAGGCTGGTGTCGTGGCCAGGCAGACAGACACCAAGGCGCGCATCCAGGCGGTGGCGCGCGAGCTGTTCGTCCAGCAGGGCGTGCAGAACACCAGTCTGCGCCAGATCTCCGACCGGCTCGGCATCACCAAGCCCGCCCTCTACTACCACTTCGCCTCACGCGACGACCTGGTGCGGAGCATCGTCCAGCCGATGGTCGAGGACGTGGAGCGCTTCGTGGCGAGGCGCGAGCCCGGCGACCCCCGCAAGCTGCTGGAAGACTACTTCGACCTGATCTGGCGGCATCGCGAGGTCATCGTCATGGTGGTGCGGGAGATGTCCACGCTGGCCTACCTCGACCTGGGCGAGCGCATGTTCGACTGGCGGCGGCGGCTCATCACGCTGCTGCTCGGCGAGGAGATCACGCAGGCGGCGCACATCCGCGCGACGGTGGCGCTCGGCGGAATGGCCGACTGCACGGTGGAGTACGCCCACCTGCCGCTGGACGAGGTCAAGGACGTGGCCGTCGAGGCGGCCGCGGCCGCACTGAGACTCCCCGGCCCCGCCTAGAGGGCCTGTACGGCGGATCTTGTGACCGTCGTGGTCTCGGATCGTTGGCATGGTCGTGGGGCGGGGAGATCCGACGAACGCAGAGCGGGTTCGACTCAGGCCACATCCCGGCGCTGGCGTCGATGCCGGCGACGACCGCACCGCGGTCGCGCAGTGCAGCCGACAGGGGGCCTGAGCCGCAGCCGGCGTCCAGGATCCGGCGGCCGGCCACATCTCCGGCGAGGGCTGACATCGCTGGCCGCTGCTTCAGACAGTGCTGCTTCAGACAGTGCTGCTTCAGACGGCGATGTAGAGGTCGGCGCCGTCCCTGTGGTGCACCTCGAGGTCGGTGGTGAACGCGCGGCCGGGGGCGGCGCCCGACTCGGTGTGACCCCACACCTGCTGCCACGCCTCCACGATCGCCTGCGGCAGCTGCCCCCGCGCCTCGATCCGCAGCGACTTGGCCGCGGGCACCCGTACCGCCACCATCCCCTCGGGCAGCCTCGGCACCGTCCGCACGCCGATGCCGACGATCTGGGTGTACGCGCCGTTGTGGTCGCTCTCGTAGTCGGTCAGGACGGCGTACAGGTTCTCGTCGAGGCGTCCGGGCACGTGCGCGAACGCCCCCGGCGCGCCCGCCCGCTGCCATAGCGCGGGCAGCTTGGCCCTGGCCGGATCTCTCTCCTCGGCGTTCGTGGTGCGCACGGCGAAGCCGACCACCGTCAGCTCGTCGCGGTCTGTGACCTCCACAGGTCCTCCATCCCCCATAAGTTTCCCGGCCGATCATAAGGCCACCAGAAACGGGAAACCCCCCATGACCTGTCAGCACATAAGATGGACGAACGTGAAGTTTCTTAATGGCCTGGAGCCTCAGTACGACCTGACCTACAGCGACGTGTTCATGGTCCCGTCGCGGTCCTCGGTCGGTTCCCGGCTCGAAGTCGATCTCTCGACGCACGACGGCACGGGCACCACCATCCCCGTCGTCGTGGCCAACATGACCGCGGTCGCCGGGCGCAGGATGGCCGAGACCGTGGCCAGGCGTGGCGGCATCACCGTGATCCCGCAGGACATTCCCATCGACGTGGTGACCGACGTGGTCGACTGGGTCAAGAAGCGCGATCTCGTCCACGACACCCCGCTCACGCTCACCCCGCACGACACCGTCGGCGAGGCCCTGCAGCTGCTGCCCAAGCGCGCGCACGGCGCGGTCATCGTGGTCGACTGGGAGAACCGGCCGGTCGGCGTCGTGACCGACGCCGACTGCCAGGGCGTGGACATGTACACGCAGCTCTCCCAGGTGATGTCGAGCGAGCTGCTGACGCTGCCCGCCGGGCTGGAGCCGCGCCAGGCGTTCGACCGGTTGCACGAGGGACGTCACCGCCTCGCCCCCATCGTCGACGGCGACGGCCGTCTGGTCGGCATACTGACCAGGACGGGCGCCCTGCGCGCCACCCTCTACCGTCCAGCGCTCGACGCCCGGGGCAGGCTGCGCATCGCGGCGGCCGTGGGCGTGAACGGTGACGTGACAGCCAAGGCCAAGGAACTGCTGGAGGCCGGGGTTGACTGTCTGGTGGTCGACACCGCGCACGGGCACCAGGAGAAGATGCTCTCGGCGCTGCGGGCCGTACGCGCGCTCGCCCCGGGCGTCCCCCTCGCTGCCGGAAATGTCGTGACAGCTCAGGGCGTGCGGGATCTGGTGGACGCCGGCGCCGACATCCTCAAGGTCGGCGTCGGCCCCGGCGCCATGTGCACCACCCGGATGATGACCGGCGTGGGGCGTCCGCAGTTCTCCGCAGTCCTGGAGTGCGCCACCGAGGCGCGTCGGCTCGGCCGGCACGTCTGGGCCGACGGCGGCGTCCGCCACCCGCGCGATGTCGCGCTCGCGCTGGCGGCGGGAGCGGCCAACGTGATGATCGGCTCCTGGTTCGCCGGGACGTACGAGTCGCCCGGCGACACCCGCACCGACGCCGACGGGCGCAAGTACAAGGAGAACTTCGGGATGGCGTCCGCGCGGGCGGTGCGGCTGCGGACCGTCGACGACAGCGCGTTCGAACGGGCCAGGAAGGCGCTGTTCGAGGAGGGCATCTCAACCTCGCGCATGTACCTGGACCCGCAACGTCCCAGCGTGGAGGACCAGATCGACGCGATCGTGGCCGGGCTGCGCTCCTCCTGCACATACGCGGGGGCGGGGAACCTGGAGGAGTTCCATGAGCGCGCGGTGGTCGGCATCCAGAGCTCGTCCGGCTACACCGAGGGCATGCCTCTCCACCAGAGCTGGTGACCCCGGGCGGCCCAGCGGCGGACCCGCACGTGCTCCGCGACGCGCCCGGTGAGCAGGATGTCGTCGGGAGAAAGGGCCGCCATGGACGATGACGATATCCCGACCGCATAGAGTCGTCGGGTCCATTCACATCGTCCACAGGAGCACTTCGTGGCACTCGAAAAGCCGGAGATCGACTTCCCAGGAGGCAACCCGCCCGCCGACCTGGAGATCGTCGACATCACCGAGGGCACCGGGCCCGAGGCCAAGCCCGGCCAGAACGTCAGCGTCCACTACGTGGGTGTCGCCTTCTCCACCGGCGAGGAGTTCGACGCGTCCTGGAACCGCAACCAGCCCTTCGAGTTCCCGCTGGGCGGCGGCAGGGTCATCGCGGGCTGGGACCGCGGCGTGGCGGGGATGAAGGTGGGTGGCCGGCGCCAGCTGATCATCCCGCCGCACCTGGGCTACGGCAACCGCGGCGCGGGCGCCCGCATCAAGCCGGGCGAGACCCTCATCTTCGTGGTCGACCTCCTCGGCGTCAGCTGAACCCGCGGGCGGGCCCACCCCGGCCTCCACGGCCCGGGCCCGCCACCGCCAGGCAGCTCACCGGGCGACCGCACCGATCCAGCAAGCCCAGGCCGAGACGCGCTGTTACGGCGAACAGCCACGTGACGCGGCGGCACGCCGTCGACACGGACTGACCGCCCGGCGGCCGGACAGGAAAGAATGTACGAAATCTCGGCGAGGTGAGGCACGATAGGCGTGTGCTACTGATCGACGTGGTCCGGGTCTCCGAGGCGGTGACGCGGACGTCCGCCAGGCTCGGCAAGGTCGGCCACCTCGCCGAGTTGCTCGGCCGGGTCGGCCCCGACGAGGCGGAGATCGCCATCTCCTACCTGTCGGGCGAGCTGCCGCAGCGCCAGATCGGCGTGGGCTGGCGCACCCTGCAGGAGCTTCCCGAGCCTAAGCTGATCGCCACCGCCACGCTCACCGCCGTCGACGAGCAACTCACCCGCATCAAGGCGATCTCCGGGCAGGGCTCGCAGGCGGCACGCAAGAGCGCCGTCACCCAGCTGTTCGCCGGTCTCACCAGCCAGGAGCAGTCGTTCATGCTCCGCCTGCTCGGCGGCGAGCTGCGTCAGGGCGCGCTCGACGGCGTGATGATCGAGGCGATCGCCAAGGCGTCAGGGGCGCCGTCGGCGGACGTCCGGAAGGCGCTGACGCTGCGTGGTTGGCTGCCCGCGGTCGGGGCTGCGGCGCTGGCCGGCGGGGTGGAGGCGCTGCACGCGTTCCGGCTCGAGGTCGGGCGGGCGGTCTCCCCCATGCTCGCGGGCAGCGCGCCGAACGTCGCCGCCGCGCTGGAGAAGGCCGGCGCGCCCGCGGCTCTGGAGTGGAAGCTCGACGGCGTGCGGGTCCAGGCGCACCGCTCGGGTGATGAGGTGAAGGTGTTCACCCGCACCCTCGACGACATCACCGCGCAGGTGCCCGAGCTGGTCGAGGCGGTGCGGGGGCTGCCGTCCGGCGATCTGGTGCTCGACGGCGAGGTGCTCGCGCTGCGTCCCGACGGCCGCCCGCACCCGTTCCAGGTGACGGCCGGCCGCGCCACCAGCCGGACCAACGTGTCGCGGCTGCGCGAGGAGACTCCGCTGAGCGTCTTCTTCTTCGACGCGCTGCGCGTCGACGGCGCCGACCTGCTCGACCTGCCCTACTCCCAGCGCCAGGAGGTGCTCGCGCGGACGATCCCGCAGGCCCTGCTGACGCCTCGGCTCGTCACGTCCGACGTGGCGGAGGCGGAGAAGTTCTTCACCGACGTGGTCAGGGCCGGGCACGAGGGGCTGGTCGTCAAGTCCCTGGCGTCGCCGTACGCGGCGGGCCGCAGGGGCGCCGGGTGGATCAAGGTGAAGCCGCGGCACACGCTCGACCTGGTCGTCCTGGCCGCCGAATGGGGTCACGGCCGCCGTCAGGGCAAGCTGTCCAACCTCCACCTGGGGGCGCGCGACACCGAGGGCGGCGGCTTCGTCATGCTCGGCAAGACCTTCAAGGGGCTGACGGACGAGCTGCTGGCCTGGCAGACAGAGCGCTTCCTGGAGCTGGCCGACGGGCCGACAGAGGAGTGGATGGTGCGGCTCCGTCCCGAACTGGTGGTGGAGATCGCCTTCGACGGGGTGCAGCGCTCGCCCCGCTACCCGGGCGGGATGGCGCTGCGTTTCGCGCGCGTCCTGCGCTATCGCCCGGACAAGCGTCCCCAGGACGCCGACACGGTGGAAACCGTCCGCTCCCTCATGCTCTAGACGAGCGTCGCGGCGCCTCCGCGAGAGAGCGCGATCTTCACGAGCCATACGCATGCGGTATGGAGGTCGTCGTTTTACCAGAATCCGGTAGATCCACGGCGTACCGTGGGAGCTCTGGGCAATCTTGTTACTTAAGTGATAATATGTCACTGAATGTTCCTTTAACTTGCCTTTGCCTGCAGTTTGTCCCGTATTGTCCACGTCTCGAGGGCTCCCCCGCCCTCGTTCTCGGGAACGGCCGACGCACGCCCCCACTCCTGTCCCCGTCCTGGCCTTCCCTGTCCTGTCCCCTAACAAGGACCGTGGTTCCCTTGGGCCAGCACTCCCGCAAACCGTTCCGTCCCAATCCGACCGAGCGCGCGACAGGTCATTCCAAGCGCCGATGGGTCACCGTCGCGGCCGGCGCCGCCGTCGTCGCGGCCGCGTCCACCACCGCCTGGGCCGCCGTCGCCAACGACGCCCCCAGGTCGACGACGACAATGGACCTCGCCGCCCCCTCCCCCGCGACCCCCGAACCGTCCACCCCGGCACCCACCAGCTCGGGGACGCCCAGCCCTGCGTCCACGCCTGACACGACCCCGTCCGCTGCCTCCAAGCCCAAGCCGTCCTCCGCGCCCAGGACGTCCTCCGCCCCCAACCCTCCGAACGGAGCCCTGCCGAAGACCGTCAAGACGGAGCAGGCGCGGGCGCCCAAGAAGAGCGAGCCAGCCAAGCCGAAGACCCGCGTCCTGTCGTCGGGCACCTGCGGCGCCTCCTACTACGACGAGGGCCAGATGACGGCCAGCGGCGAGCGCTTCGACCCGTCAGCGATGACGGCGGCCCACAAGTCCCTGCCGATGGGCAGCAGGGTCCGTGTCACCAACCCGTCCAGCGGCGAGTCGGTCACGGTCCGCATCAACGACCGCGGCCCGTTCGTCGGCGGCCGCTGCCTGGACCTCTCCGCAGCCGCGTTCAAGGCCATCGGCAGCATCAGCGCGGGCGTCATGACGGTCAGGTACGAGGTCCTCGCCCGCTGACATCCCTTGAACCGCAGCACAACGCCCAACGCCACCCCCTGAACGCACAAGCACAGCGTCCGACGCCGCCGCGCCCCCCGAATGGCACAGACACGACGTCCAACGGCGGTCAGGATCTGCCGAACGGCACATGGCCGCCGACCTGTCGGGGGCACGACGCTGGGCATATGACAACGATCAGTGTTGGATCTCCTCGCACGCGCCGTGCGCTGTGGCCCGCGTACGCGGCGGCGGTGTGGTCGCTCGGTTACGGCGCGCTGGGCTTGTCGTGGGCGCTGGGCGCGCCGGGCTTCCCCTGGGGCCGGAGCGATCCCGACCCCGACGGCGCGCTGTCCATCCTGGCTGGGCTCGACCCCACCCCCGGCGGCTGGTGGATCGCCGGTTTCGGCCTGCTCTGCACGGTCACCGCCCTGGCGCTGGCCCGGACGAGCGGACGCGGGCCGCTACGCCTCGCCCCCCTGTTCCTCGCCTGGCCCCTCGCCGCGCTGCTGGCCGTCGTGATTCCCGACTCCCGCGTCATGATGGGACTGGCTTATACACCGCTGCTGCTGGTCGCGCCCCTCACCGGTTGGAGCCTCGGTGGCGTCCAGCTGTCCGATGCCTGGCCCTGGCCCGTCCTCAACCAGTTGTTGTGCATGCTCGGCGGGCTGCTGCTGGCGGTCGGCGCGGTCGCCTACCGGCGGCGCGGCCGGGACGCGTGCGCCGGTTGCGGGCGTACCGACGAGGACGGCTGGACGTCCCCCGCCGCGGCGGCCCGCTGGGGCCGCGTCGCCGTCTACGTCGCCGTCACCGTCCCGCTCGTGTACTGCGCGACCCGGTGGAGCTGGGCTCTGGACATCCCCCTCGGGGTGAGCAAGGAGTTCCTCGACGAAGGCGCTAAGGACGCTCCCGGCATCTGGCTGGCCGGCGCCTACCTGGCCACCTTCGGGGCGGGCGGCGGCCTGCTCACGCTCGGGCTGACGCAGCGCTGGGGCGAGATCTTCCCCCGCTGGATCCCCGGCCTGCGCAGCAGGCGGGTGCCGCCGCTGCTCGCCATCGTCCCGGCCACCCTGGTCGCGATCGTCATCACCGTGGCGGGCCTGACGTACATCCGCCAGTGGCTCGCCGGACGCTTTCTTCTGTCCGAATGGGGAGCCTGGCTGCCCGAGACGTTCTGGCCGCTCTGGGGAGGCGCCCTGGCCACCGCCGCCCTCGCCTACCACCTGCGCAGACGCGGCCGTTGCCGCCACTGCGGGCGGAGCTGAGGACGATGCGGCTCACCGGCCGGCCCGCGATCAGGACCCTGCCGAGCTGTCCTCAGCCTGAGCGGGGCGCACCCGGGGCGGGCAGGGCCGGGTCACTTGACCAGGCGGACCGTCAAGGGGTAGCGGAAGGAGTTCTCCGAGAGGGCGGAGATACCTCCAGCGATGGACAGGACGAAGGCGGCCACCCACAGAACCGGGATGAGCACGATGCCGACGAACGTGAACGGGAGCAGGATGGTGGCGCCCAGGACCGTGAGCTGGAAGTTGAGGGCCTCCACCGCGTGCTGCCTGATGTAGGGCGATGTCTTGGCGCCCGTCAGCAGCAGGATCAACGGGCCGACGATCGGGAAGCCGACCACGGTGAGCAGGTGGGCCAGGGAGGCGCCGAGACGTTCGTTGCTCTCCGTGGGCGCATCCGGACGGGCGGTCGGCGGTGCCGGGTAGATGCTCGGGGCAGGGCGGGTGCCGTAGAGCTCCGTCATGATGGGCATCAGGTCACCGTGCGTACGCGCGGTCATCGCACGTTCCAGGCGCTCGTCGAACTCGAGCTTGTCGAAGCGGCCCTCTGCGTAGGCGGCCTTGACGTGCTCCACGACATGCTCGCGGTCCTGGTTGGTGACGCGCAGGTGAGCCGGCGGCATCTGTCCCGGGCCCGGGGGTGTGGGTACCCCAGCCATAACGGTCATGCCTCTCCTTCGGTTCGGGCAGTCAACCTCCATACTGCTTCGGCGCGAAGCGGCGTGGCCATCGGGACTATCCCGGATGTATCCCCTAGATCACCCCGACGCGCGGCGCCTCTTGGCGGTATAAAAAGGATCCATGAGATGGCGAGACCGCTACGGCATCCGGCGACTGCGGGGTGCGAAGGTCGCAAAGTTCGACCGTGAGGCGACCGACGCCGACATCGAAGCCCTCATCGACTTCGCCCGGTCGCGGCGTGGCGTCGAGTTCTACGTCGAGCCGGAGACCTTCGCGACCGACACGACCGCAGTCGCGGTGGCTGACGACGGCGAATGGACCAGGCGCAGGGTGGGCTCCCCCGCCGTGATCCACAAGGTCGCCCGCGACCTTGCCCTGCCGGTCTACGACGTGCAGCTCACCGGGTACCCGGCGCGCATGCGCGCCTACAACGAACGCCGCCGCCGCGAGGCGAACGGTCAGCAGGACTGACTCACCGATCACCCCATTGGGCCGACCGCTCCCTGCTGCACACGACACAAGCAACGAACACGCCACCACGACAACGGGGCGGTCAGGCCTGCGGTGCGCTCTGGGCCTTTCTGGACAGACGGTCACGAACCCAGCCGAGGGCCGACGGCCCGCCGGCGAAGCACCACAACGCGATCACCGGGCGGACGTTGAGGTTCAGCCCATGGGGTGCCGGTGGGCACCCGATGCACATCGATGAGCTGGTCGAGCACTGGACGATCCTGGACGACCCACACCGAGAGCCTCAGGCAGCGTTGCGGTACAGGTCCCGTCTCTCGGGCAACTGCTCGAGGCCGGCCGACTGGTAGGTGGCGACGGCGCCGACGTTGGAGCTCGGGCAGCACACGACCACGCTGGACGAACCCAACTCCTGGAGTGCGCGCGCCGCGGCGACCGTGATCGCTCGGCCGTAACCGTGACCGCGGTGTGCCCGATGCACCCCCATCGGCTCGATCAGCCCTAGCTTGCCTTCACCCGCCGACCACACCGTCACGGCCGCCACCGCCTCGCCCTGCTCATTGCGAACGACCAGGCACCGCGCGTCGTCATACGGCGCACCTGCCGCCATGGCGTGCCAGCGCTCGTCGGTGAACGTCGACCCGTCGAACGACGCCCGCAGAACCGCGGCCCACTCGCGCGCCTGTTCCGGCCCGATCACCTCGACGCGAACGCCGGGATCCGGCACAGGCGCGCCGAGGTCACGCCGAAGTAGTGTCCACGACTCGCCGCTCTCCCAGCCATCCTTGAACAACAGGTCCTGGACCAGCGCACCCATCGGCGCTTCGACGTACACCTTGCCATCGAGCAGCACACCACGCTCAGGCGCCGACACGTCCTCGACCACCTGCTGCGCCAACTCCTCGTCCTGCAACGCCTCCGGCGAAAACGCCAAGCGCAGCAACTCCGCACCATCCAGCAGCCCGACCGCCAGAACCTCCCCAGCCCGACTCCAGGTCCGCGTAGCCTCCGCCGTCCGCTCCGCACCGAACCGCCAGAACCACCCCACATCCCCCGGATGCAACTGCACGGGCCCTCCGTCGTACTGCCACTCCCCCAACACCCGCAGCACGTCACCGAGCCCGTCGCCCCCCGGCCTACCCATCTCGATCGCCATCCCTCGATCACACACCACCCCACCGACCCTCCGCACCCGGATTTCCCACCGGCAGTCAGTAACCGGCGTCGCCGTGATCACGCACGCACCCTGCCACTGACCTGCCCGAACACGCTCGTTTGCGGCTGGCGACACGCTTCTTAGCGGCACCCCTCGTTCGGCGAGCCGCTCGGCCACGCGGCGGCCGAGAAACCAGGTGCCGCCAAGCATGAGGACCCTCATGCCGGCAGCCTGCCGCACACACCGAAGGGGCCTCAGGCGGCCACCGGATGTGCGCCAGAGCCGAAACCGTACAGTCCCAACAACGGACCCAGGGCATCCCTCATCCGGATGGCCAGTATCCCCTTCGGAAACGCCGCCCGGGCCACTCGCACGGTCATCTCGGGAATCTCTGGCCAAGCACGCGGCCGTATCGACACCGCCCAGTGAGGGGGACCCCGAGCAGAGGGACGACATCCTGAACCAGAAAACGATCAAGGCGAAGAAGGCGCGCCGAATTGGGCAACAGCGTCCTGAAGGCCGAGGCTTTCTGCGGACCTCCGTTTACGACGCCCCGCTTTTGCGTGTCCTGTTCTCGGACTCCGTCGATGGCTTCTGCGGCGGCTGGATGCCGGACACCTGCCTGCTGACACCTACCTCGAGACTTCCGACCCTGCCCGAGGCCACCCTGATGCGATCGGATGAAAGTGCGCGGCTACCGACGGGGATTCGGCCTGTAACGCCTCGGAGGACATCGTGATCATGGTGGGTGTGGACGGCTCCCCGGAGAGCCTCGTGGCAGTGGGATGGGCCGTAGGCGAGGCCGCCATGAGGGGGGTCACGGTACGTCTCGTGCACGTTATGCCGACTCTGGATCTGCCTGCGGGCGCTGCCTTTGAGGAGGTACGGCGATGGGTGCGCACGGTCAGGCCAGCCAGCAGTTCGCGGCGGCGCTCGGCCAGGCCGCCCTCGTCCAGAGCGCGGGCCATCATCGGATACAGCCGGCCGAAGACCGGCCGGCGCAAGTTCGTCCTCGTGCTCGTCTTCGTCATGGTGGTCACCAGGTGACGGGCAGGGCGGTCAGGCCACCGGTCAGCACGTGGGCGTTGAAGCTCAGCTCCTCTGGCGCACAGCCCAGCTTCAGGGTCGGGAAGCGAGCGGCGAGCTGGGAGAAAACCACCTGCAGCTCGATCCGGGCCAGGGGCGCGCCGATACAGTAATGGGCGCCGTGGCCAAAGCTCAGATGCGGCACGGCGGGGCGGTCGATGTCGAAGCTGTCCGGGTCGGTGAACACAGCAGCGTCGTGATTGGCCGCGCCGTTGTCCAGCAACACCAGGTCTCCGGTGCGCACGTGCGCACCGGCGATCTCCAGGTCGGTGCGGGCGTAGCGGGGGACACCGCCCCCGCCCAGGCCGGGCGCGCGCAGGATCTCCTCCACCGCCGCGTCGATCCTCGACGGGTCCTGCACCAGAGCTTGCCACTGCTCCGGATAGGCCAGCAGCCACAGCGCTCCCTGGGTCCCGGTAGTAATGGCGCAGGATCCAACAGATATGCCTCTCACCAGTACTTATGCAGAGGTCTCGGGCTGGTGGGCCAGACCTGAGCTCCGCCTGTCAATGCAGGCCAGAGGCCTATCTGTTGGATTTTCGGCCGAAGCTACGGGGACCCCGAACCCCGCCATGCCCGAGCAACCGGGCCTCCTGCGCCAGTACCAGGCGCCGCTGACGCTCGTTCAGGTGCGGTAACAGCACCTCGAGTTTCCGCTCGAGTTGGTCGCGAACGTCGCTGGAGATGGCCATACCACTCCAACGAGCCCAAGATCAGAAAGCAACGCCTTATTTCTTGACGGCTCCACCTGCTGCGAAACTCGTTCCGTTACGCCGCCCGCCAAGACTGGGACAAGGTCGCCAAGGCTCTCAAGCCTGTCTACACCGCGCCCAGCGAGGACGCGGCCATGGAGCGGTTCTTGGAGTTCCAGGAGTCCTGGGGCCGGAAGTATCCGGCGATCGTGAAGCTGTGGTCGGACGCGTGGGCAATAACTGACCACTCAACGACCAAGATCAGCCGTTAAATTGACACACCCAGTCAAAGGCAGACTCGTACGACGCGGGCGCCGCCAGCCTCGAGCTTCAGCGAGTCACCTGTCTTGCCGGTGAGCAAGTCCGTTCCAGCGACCGATAGCTGCGCCGGCCGATCGCTGTGGTTCAGAGCGATCAGGTAGTTGGCGTGATCCGCGTGCCGTCGGATCAGCTCAACATCGTCCGGAGCGGTGGACAGCGCGATGCCCGCATCGTCATACGGCCGCCGCAGTACAACGGACAGCTCGTCCACACCGAGCCGCGTCGCGATATAGAACGCCGATCCGGCGCCCAGCGTGTGCCGGGTGATGGCCGGCTTGCCCGCGCCTGGCCCGTCCTCGAAGACGGCCAGTACCTCGGCCCCTTCCAATGCGATGTCGTCAGCCCAGACGTCGCATGTCATCTCGCCTGTCAGCGTGACAGTCTCCCCTGCCCGCAGCGGCAGGAAAGCCTCGACTGTCAGGCCGAGCACCTCTCGCAGGGGCGCGACGTAGCCCCCGGGATGTACGCGATCGTACTCGTCCACGATCGCGGAGAAGTACGACACCACGAGCGTGCCGCCGTCCTCGACGTACCGGCGGATGTTGCTCGCCGCAACATCTGTGAGCAGGTACGACGCCGGTGCGACCACCAGCTTGTATGTCGACAGGTCAGACTCGGGGTGGGCGAAGTCGACCGTGATTCCGTCGCGCCACAGGCGGTCGTAGAAGGCGTCGATCCGTTCGCGGTGGGACAGGTCGACGCTCGGTCGCCATTCCAGGTCCTGTGCCCAGAACGACTCCCAGTCCCACAGGATCGCGACCTCCGCGCGCACCTCGGAGCCGAGAACCTCGCCCAGCCGGCCGAGGCCCCGCCCCAGAGCGCACACCTCGCGCCAGATCCGGCTCCCTGTACCCGCGTGCGGCAGCATGGCCGAGTGGAACTTCTCGGCGCCGGATCGCGACGCCCGCCACTGAAAGAACATCACCGCGTCGGCGCCGCGACCGAGGTGCGTCAGTGCGTTGCGGGCCAGCTCGCCAGGCCGCTTCGCTATGTTGCGGGGTTGCCAATTGACCGCGGATGTCGAGTGTTCCATGAGAATCCAGGGACGCCCGCCCGCGAGCGACCGGGTCAGGTCCGCGGACAACGCCAGGCCGACGTGGTTGCGCGGATCCGCGGCGTCCAGATAGTGGTCGTTGGCAACGACATCCATCTCATTGGCCCACTTCCACAGGTCAACCGACGGACAGGATCCGGCCATGAAGTTGGTGGTGATCGGTGCTTCAGATTCCACCCGGATCACGTCGCGCTCGGCGATGAAGCACTGCAGTAACGCGTCGGACGTGAATCGCGCGAAGTCCAGCCGCTGCGCGGGATTCACCACGCTCGGGGATACCGCCGGCGCTGGCACGTGTTCCCATTCCCCGTAGCGTTGGCCCCAGAACGCCGTACCCCACGCTTGGTTGAGCGCGTTCAGCGAACCGTACCGTTCCTGCAGCCAGCGCCGGAACGCCCGTACGCTGTCGGGCGAGTAGCACTCGGACACGGGCGCGCCGTACTCGTTGTGGACGTGCCAGAGTGCGAGCGCCGGATGCTTGCCGTAGCGACGAGCGAGCGCCTGGGCGATGGACACGCTGGCTTCCCGGTACGCCGGTGAGCTCGGGCTGGCCATGCCACGCGAGCCGAATCCGAGGACCGTCCCGTCCCGGGTCACCACGCGGGCCTCGGGATGCTCGTGGAAGAACCAGGCCGGCGGCGAGGCTGTCGGCGTACCGAGGCTGATGCGGATACCGGCCTCGTGCAGCAGAGCGAACAGCCGATCCATCCAGCCGAAGTCGTACTCGCCCCGCCGCGGTTCCAGCAGTGCCCAGGAGAAGATGCCGATACTGACGAGGTTGACCCCGGCTTGCCGCATCAGCTCGATGTCTTCCGGCCAGGTCTCCTCCGGCCACTGCTCTGGGTTGTAGTCGCCGCCGTAGCTGATCGAGGTCACCCCTGGAAGCCACCCGCTCATGACTGAGTCAGCTGGCAGGCAAAGAACTGGGACGGGTCGGGGCTACCAGACCCTAGGCTCACGCCCCACTCGAGGTAACCCTTCCGGCCACTGCCGTCGTTGTCGTTGTACAGCAGGTCGAACGCGAACGGCCCGGTCGTCGCGTTGATCGGTATCTCTGCCCACGGAATCGCAGCCTCATAAACTGTCGTGGTTCCGTTCCGTCCGATAGCAGCGGTCGCGGAAGTCACCAGGCCGAGCGGAACACCGGCGGGAGCCAGGTCGCGGTTCAACTGCGGTCCCGATGGCGTGAGCGCGAGGGCGAACCGGTACGGCGTGGGCCCGCCGGCCGCTGGCGATCCCGCCGCGATCGCGAACTGGATGCTGTCGCCCTGCCAGGTGTTTCCGCTGCTGTAGTTCTGGGAGAACGTGTTGTCGGTGATCGCGGCAACCAAGTGAAGGTGGTTGTCGTCGAAGAACAGCCAGGCTTTCCCGCCCGCATCGGTGGCGCCGCCGTACGGCTGGGACGCGTTGAGGGTCGTCCAGCGTCCGTCGGTCGAGAGATCGATGCCGGGGAGGTCGGCCACCCCCGTGTCGAGCGTGCCGTCGACGGTGACGGTGCGCTTGGGTACCGGCGCGAACGTGGCCTTGAGTGTCTTGGTTGCGGTCGCGAGTGCGTCGGCGTGCACCGTGACGGTGGTGTCGTACGGCTTCCACGGAAGGAGCCCCATCGGCAGTGGCACCACGATCTGGGTCGAGGCCCCGGCAGCCAAGGTTGAGTTGACGTCCAGAGTCCCGTTCTGTGGACCGACTGACCATGCAACCGTGCTGATGGCGCGGGTTTGGGCCGAGGAGTTGTTGGTCACGGACAGGGTCAATTGAGTTTGCAGCGGGTCCGCGTTCACGACCAAGGGTGCGACCTGCACGGTCAGCGGCACGAGGACGGGTACGTCGGCGGCGATCCGGGCGGCGCGGCGGCCGCGGAGTTTGACGTCGGCAACGACTGTCCGGGTGCCAACCTGGTCGAGTCCGGGCACTGACACGGTACGACGCGCGATGGTGCCAGCCGCGGCGGTGAGCGTCTTGGGTGCCGTCGAGCCGATGATGGAGAAGCTCGCGGGAAGCGGCGTACTGGCACCGGTGGCGTCGACGCTCAACGTGATCGGCACGTTGTCTCCGATGGCCACCGCACTGGCCGAGATCGCGATCGGCGAGCCTGCGGTGACGGCGCTCACGTTGCCGTTGACGAAGACCGGGTCCCCGCCCAAGGACACGAACACCCGCGACTCATCAGGCTGATAGCTGAGCGAACGCCCCATCAGGTCCGTGATCTGCAGCGGATCAGGCGTCGTCAGCGTGACGTCTTGGCGGCCTGTCGTGGACCACATCACCCGAGTTTCCGCGGTGCCGTCCCGGAACAGGTAGCTGCGCACTCCGTCGGGTACGGCGGTCTCGCGGCGGTCGTACGTCGTGCCGGCCAACTGGCGGTTCATGACGCCGAAGGCGACGTACGCGGGCTTCGGTGTGTACTCGCCCAGCGGATCGTTGACCGCGCGGAGTACGCCGTAGTTGTTCTCGTTGTAGGTGCGATCGAGGCCGTCGTTGACGAGGTCGTACCAGAAGAACCGCTCCACGCCGACCGACACCGCCAGTACACAGGAGCGGACGAAGTCCTCTGCCTGGGCTCGCTCGCTGACGTGGTGCAGGGTGTCGGTCGGCCAGCCGATCTCGGAGATCCAGATGGGCTTGCTCACACCGCCGTTGTACTGCTTGATCAGCGCGTCGAGCTGCAGCATCTGGTCGTCGAGTCCCTCGGGTGGCGACATGTAGCGGTACGGGTGGACCGACACGACGTCCAGATGGTTCAGGGCGCCGAGCTTGAACAGATCCTCCAGCCACGTCATCGGCACACCCGACGTTGCCGGCCCGAGCACCGGCAGGTCCGGCCGGACCGCCTTCACCGCGGCGTACGTCGCCTCGAGGATCTTCTCGTAGTTGTGCACGTCGGTGGCCCCGGGACCGGTGGAGAACTGGGGGATGTTGTACTCGTTCCAGACCTCGACACCGCCCAGCTGCGGACGCCAATGGTTCACCAGCTCCACGGCATAGGCAGCGAACGCCGCAATGCCCTCATCCGTGTACGGCGTCTTCCCGCCGTCGTAGAGGGGGTTGTCGCCGAACGGGATCGTCAGCACCGGGATGTTGTTGTCGTGCAGCTTCTGCATCCACGCGTCCGCCGCGGCTGGGATCGTGTAGGTGCCCTTGGTCTTCTCGACGGTCGCCCAGCCGACCCCGTCCCTTGCCTGACGGGCTCCGGAGAACGCCATCAGGTCGATCGGATCGGTGCCCCAGCGGCCGAAGTGCGTGGAGAACCCGAACTGTTCCGGCGTCGCGCGCGCCGGGTCGAGCGGGGGCAGCGAGGCGAACGGCGTGTCGAGTGTGGCGTCTCCTGCGGTAACGCTCAGGCCGTAGTACCCGTACTCCCCTGCTGGGATCTGCACAGGCTCTCCCGGTTCGGGTGTCACGGTCCGAGAGGCGATCTGGTTACCCCACAGGTCCTTGATCCGCCACGTGATCTCGGTCGCTGACGTGTCGACCGAGAATGCCGCGGTCGTGACCGGGAAGATGCTGCCCAGCGCGGTCTGGGTCAGGGCCAGCGGCAGCGGTGTGACGACCGCTTCGATGGTGTCCAGCCAGCACTGACCGGCGGTGTTCGGTGCATAGAGTTCCGAGCGCGCGACGAGCAGCTCGATGGCCGCGACCGGTCCGTGCCACACGCCGTCGTTGGCTCCACCCCAGTGGCTGGAGCCGGTAAAGGTATTGACGGTGAGCTTGAGCCATTGGTTCTGCTGTCCGACGACCAGGTGCTGCTGATGCGTCTGCCCGGTCGAGTCCGTGGCACGCAGCAGGAACCGTCCGATGTTCACCGGATAGGTCCAGAAGGTCAGCTCCTGGATGTCCATACCGGTCGGTGGGATCCGGCCGGGGTAGCTGAAGTCCTTGCGAATCGCGACGTACGCGTTGGTCTTCGCGCCGTGGCTGAAGTCGGCGGTCAGCAGAGCCGAGCACGAGCCGGTGTTCGCCCGGGCGTTCGACTGCTCGAAGCCGTATACGACGACGCGGTCGGGATCGAATTCCAGGCCGTCGCGGGCCACCCAGCCGTCGAGCCCGGTCTCGAAGTCGCTGATCATGACGGACTGGTTGTCTAGTGCTGTCGTCCCGGCCGCCAGAGCGGTCGGCGTTGTCAGCCAGTCGAGGCCGATCGCGGCGGCACCCGCCGGGATCGCGACGCCGGCGATGAAGGCACGGCGGGTCCAGGCCGGCCGGTTATGCGGTTCTTCGGTGTGCATGGTGGGCGCCTCCAGAAGTCAGGGTTCAGATCCAGCCGTCGAGTGCGGCCATGAAGTCGTCGTAGCGATCGCGGTGCATGACGTGCCCGGACCGCGGCACCTCGCGAACGGCGAACCCCAGCGATCGCAGCTCGTTCTGTCGTGCTGGTGGCACCATCGGGCCGTCGCCCGCGGCGACGACAAGGGATGGAGCAACGAGCGGCGGTGGCTCCATCCCGCGGTTGAACTCCGCGGCGATCTGCCACATCACCTCCGGGTCGCAGCGCGCGTCGGAGGAGATCTCCGCCTGTACGTCGGCCTCGCTCCAGGCCGGATGTCTGCGGATCGTGTGCTCCGCGGTCCGCGGCACGAAGCGCGTCGGCGTACTCGGGATCGGCGTCCAGCCGATGTCCAGGTAGATCGCCCGCAGCGGTCGCAACCGCTCCACCGCGCCGGACAACGCCAGCCCTCCCAGCGAGTTGCCGATGGCAACATCCGCCTCGGCCGGCAACGACTCAGCCAGGTCATCGGCGAAGTCGGCCAGCATATACGTCGTGGCACGCGGGCTGATCCCGTGACCGCGCAGGTCCGGCGCGACCACCCGGTACCCGCGGTCCGCGATCGCCGACCCAACCCGCCACCAGGTCGTGTGATCGTCGGTGAGTCCATGGATCAGGAGAACCACTCGCTCGCCGGTCCCCCACGTATGCAGCTGCAGCTTCACTGGACCATCCATTGATCGTTCTGTGCGTCACCGAAATCCATCTCGACAATCTGCACTCCTGGATCCAGCGAGGCGCCGGCGACTGCGACAGCCTTGCCGCTCAGCCGCGACTGCAGTTTGAGGAAGCCGGAATCTGTCGGAAACACATGCCAGCGCTGGCTGCCGGTCGTGGTCGCCGTCGGGTTCTGGACGATCGCGACGCCGTTCTGGGCGTAGCCACCCTTGAGGTCGAGGTAGCCGCCCCTGGCCGCATTGGTCAGCGTGTACGTCCAGTCGTCCGTCCGCGCGATCGTCCACAGCTGCAGCGCCGACCCGGTCCACGTCTCCTGTGTGACCGGATCAGTCGCTGATCCGGAGGCTGGGGCTGTCAGCACCAAGCCACTTTTGCGGTTGGCCAGGCGGTGCTGACCAGACGGATCCGGCATGTTCGGTACGGCGTAGTAGGTGCGCACGTAGTCGATCGCGAAGCTCGCCGGAAGGTAAGCGTCGTTCGGCTGACCCAGATGGCCTTCTAGGCTGAAGATCATCCGCCGCGACATGTTCAGCAGAGACAGATCCGGTGGAGCCAGGTCGATCCCCAACTGTCCGTCGAAGTACACCCGCAGCCGGCCGTCCCGGCGTTCCAGGCCGTACAGGTGATAGTCCGCGCTGATGTCGGGGATCCCCGAGTCCCAGAGGTACGGGCCCCAGCCGATGGTCGACGAGGTGGGCCAGACATGCAGACCGGTGCGGAGGCCGGTGAAGTTGAAGGTCTCCTCGATGTCGATCTCAGGGTTCGGGTCGTTCTTTGCCGTCCCTGGGGCGGTCTGCATCCAGATCGCGCTGAGAACATTGGCCTGTGAATTGAGAACCTTGGCGCGTACTTCGACGTACGTGTTGACGCCCGGGACTTCGAAGAGCGACTGGACGGCCCCGAAGGTGTAGCTCTTGCCGTTGTAGGACTCCTGCTCGGCGGTGAGCAGCAGATTGCTGTCGGCAACAGACACGTTGGCGGGATTGAAAGCACCGACGCCGGACGTCGCGTACCACAGTCCGGTACGCCACCTCGCCGGATCGAAGGCTGAGCCCGCGAAGTCGTCGCTCAACGAGTCCACCAGTTGCCACGAACTACCAGCCGGCGGCGACGGTGGGTCGGCTCTCGCTGTGGCGCCGGGCAGCAGTGCTCCCAGCGCGACTCCCGCCGCGCCGCCGAGTACCGCCCGCCTGCTGAGCGGGTAGGCGTGGGTGGTCGACTCCATCGCTCATCTCCGTTCTGGCGCGCTCCGGCAGTGGAGCGTGAGGTGATGTATGCCGCGGCCGCACGAGACTTGGGTACGAGGGCAAGGGCAACGCCTCGCGACTTCGTTGACGGTTAACGGTCAACGGATGATGCTTGACCGTACGATCAGCAGATCGATGACGTCAATGCCTTACCGACCACTAAAATCCGCCGCTGGCGAGGTCTTGACAACCTTCACACTGCGGACTCAGGATGCCGTATCGTCAACCGTTAACGGTAGTCGATTGACGGTGGGGGAACTGATGAGCGTATCCAGACCGGTACGGCAAGCACCGCTCGGCGAGCAGATTGCTCACGAGCTGCGCGTGATGATCGTGACGGGACGGCTGCGACCGGGCGACCGCCTAGTCGAGGACACGCTGTCTGTGCAGTTCGACGTCAGCCGCGGACCGGTGCGTGATGCGCTTCGGCTGCTGGTGAACGAAGGACTGGTGGTGTCGCAACGGCGCGGCGTCGCGGTGGCCGGTCTGAGCTCGAGCGACGTCGATGAACTGTATTCCCTGCGCGAGGCGCTCGAGCTACTCGCGCTGCGGGAGACGATGCGTCGCGGCGACACTGACTGGTCGTTGCTCGAACAGTCGCTGGAAGGTCTTCGCGCCGCGGCCGACGACGGGTCCGCGGCCGACTACGCGGCCGCGGACCTGGAGTTCCATTCCAGGCTCTACGAGTTGTCCGGACATCGCCGGCTGCAGAGTATGTGGGCGCAGCATCGACCGACGTTCCATGTGTTGCTCGAAGCATCGAATGCACAGGACGCCGATCTGCATCCCTCGGCGGAGGCACACGCCGACCTGCTCAAGGTCATGCGATCCGGCAACGTCGACGCCGCGGCGGCACTCCTGAGCGAGCACCTGTTCGGCGCCCGCAACCGGATCCGCACCGCGCGCGAGGAGAGCGACTCGGAGCACTAGCTCCCGCTCTCCCAGCACACATCCGGCTTTCGAGCCGTTCGCCCGCGACGCCATCACCGCGGGAGTGATCTCCGCCACGAGATCGGTACCCCCTGTCCTCACGAGACCAGGAAGTCGCCATGAACGTAACGTCACTCGCTGCTGCCCGAGCCCAGTCCGCACCCGCGCACCGCGAGGTGGTCCAGTGGTGACGGCGCAGACAACTCCGGCGCCAAGCGCCCGGGGCGCCCGGGTGGCTCGCTGGCGCGCCAACGGCGCGCTCACTGGTTGGTTGATGTTCCTGCCCACCACGGTGCCGTTGCTCGCGTTCACGATCTACCCGATGGTCTCGGCCGGCTGGCTCAGTTTCACCAACAGCAACGGCGTCGTTGGCAAGTTCGTTGGGACCGCCAACTACAGCTCGGTCCTGAACGACGGGATGTTCTGGACCGCGATGTGGAACACCGTGTACATGGGCGTCGGATCGCTCGTCCTTTCAGTGCCACTGAGTTTGCTCGCGGCAACGGTGATCAACTCGCTGCCGCGCTGTCAGTCGCTGTTCAAGTCGATCTTCTTCGCGCCGAACGTGACGTCGGCGATCTCGGTGTCGATCGCCTTCCTGTACGTCTTCTACCCGACCGACGGCGGCTGGGTGAACAGCTTCCTCGGCCTGTTCGGCGTCGAGCCGCTCAAGTTCTTCGCCGACCCCGCGCTGGCCAGGCTGGGCGTCGTCGTGATGTCGACCTGGCACGGCATCGGCTTTCTGATCCTGATCTGGATCGCCGGCCTGCAGAACGTCTCCCCCGAGCTCCACGAGGCAGCCGCGTGCGACGGTGCCGGCACCATACGGCGATGGTGGCACGTGACCGTCCCGGGGCTACGTCCGGTGATCTTCTTCGTCATCGTCACCCAGTGCATCGCAAGCTTCAAACGGTTCGCGGACGTCTACCAGATCGGCGGCAGCGACGGCCAGCCCGGCGGCGTACTGACGACCCTGATGGTCTACATCTACCGAACCGGGTTCAACACCTTCGAATTCGGCAAGGCGTCCGCGGCCTCGTTCATCGTCTTCGTTGCCATGGTCATCGTTACGGCCGTCAACTTCCGCATCTTCCGAGAGAAGGCCTGACCGATGGCCACAGCTCTCGAGACCATGACCCAACCAGCACTGGCCGTCCGCGTCAGCAAGCGCCGGAACCCGAAACACATCGTCGGGTACGCCGTACTCGCGATCGGCGGCGTGGTGATGATCGCGCCGTTCCTGTTCATGCTCAGCACGAGCTTCAACGCGGACGCGCGCAACAGCATCCCGTTCCCGCCACAACTGTGGCCTGCACACCCGTCGACCGACGCCTACGACTACACCGTCCGATCCCTCGACATCTGGCGGCTCTACGGCAATACCCTGCTCGTCGCCACCGTCGACATCGTGCTGTCCGTAGGCGCGGCCTTCCTGTCCGGCTATGCCCTGTCCAAGATTCGCCCGCCAGGCTCGCGGATCTTCCTCGCCGTACTCCTCGCCACCATGATGATCCCCGGCGAAGCCACCCTCATCCCCAACTTCCTGACCTTCTCGCGACTGCACCTGCTCGACACCTACTGGCCGCTGTGGCTGCCCTCGATGGCCTACCCGTTCGGGACCTTCCTGGTGAAGCAGTACCTGGACGCACTGCCGACCGAGATGCGCGAGGCGGCCCGCGTCGACGGCGCCGGCGACTGGCGCATCCTGCGGTCCGTGTACCTGCCGCTGTGCAAGGGACTCGCTGCAACGCTGGTGATCCTGCAGTTCCTCGCCAACTGGAACTCGTACCTGTGGCCGCTGATCGTGATCAACAGCCCCGAGAAGTACACGATCCAGCTCGGCATCGCATCGTTCGCGTCGACTACTGGCGCGCAGTCCTACTCCTCACCCTCCATCAACATGGCCGCCACCGTCCTCTCGCTCATCCCGGTACTGGCGGTCTACCTCATCTTCCAACGGCACATCATCCAGAACGTCGCCAACGCATCCATCAAGGGATAGGCCGCGGCCCCACGAAGGAGTAACAAATGACCGCACTACTCACCCGCCCGGTCTCCCGCCGTACGGTGCTGCTGAGCACTGTGATCACCGGTCTCGGCATCGCCGCCGCGAGCTGTGGGACGTCGGGTACCTCGGGCGCTGGCTCAACCCTGCGGGTCGCCCTCACCGGCTACAAGTCGCGCGACACCCAGGACGCCACCACCCGACGGAACATCAAAGGTATGACGGGCTTCCTCGACACGACGTCGTACAAGTCCAAGGCCAGCTTCCTGGACATCGTCGCTGACTCGCCGACTGCGACCACGAGCAAGATCCAGACCCTCCTACTCGGTGGTCAGGCCGACGTGATTCAGGGCTACACGGTCTACCCGTTCTACGACCAGGGCCTGCTCATCGACCTGAACAAGTACTACGACAAGGACAAATGGCAGGCCAACTTCGTCGACTCGATCTTCAAGCCGCCGGCGGGCCGCGTCCTGCTGCCCGCGTGGTCCAGCCACCCAACCGGAAAGGTCTCCTCGCCGGACAGCCTCGACACCAGTTCGGTCGCCTACGACCAGCAACTGTTCAAGGACTTCGACGTCGAGCCACTCAGTGCCCAGCCGACCATCGAGGAGATCCTCGAGAAGGCCCCCAAGCTGACCGGCAAGAACCCCCGCACCGGCAAACAGTGCTACGGCCTGTACTACGACCCTCGGAGCTCCTCACACCTGATGCTCGTGTACTTCGCACACGGCCTCGACCTCGGCAAGCTCGATCCCGCCAACCCGTCCCAGCTCCACTTCGACACCGACGAGATCAAGACCGGCATCCAGAAGATGGTCGCCGTGGCCAAGTACTGCCCGCCCGGTTTCCAGATCGGCCAGGGCGCGGAGAACTGGGGCTCCAAGGACAACACCGTCGGCATCAACATGGCGGTCAACCCCCGGTCGATGATCGACGCCACCCTCAACGGCCAGGCCGAGCGCTATGCCGTCACCGAAGGCATCCGGGACCGCCACGGCGCGACCCCGTTCGTCGGCGCCGGCGAGTGGGCGATCTCGTCCAAGTGCAAGGACCCGGACGCCGCCTGGGAACTGATCAAGTTCCTCACCGGACCGGACGGCCAGAAGTACTCGTACCAGAACTACGGCATCCTCCCCGCCTGGAAGAACGCCGGCTTCATCGACGCGAAGACCTCGCCGTACGCCGACGCGTTCCTGAAGTGCGCGACCGCCGCCCGCAACGTGTACTTCCCCGAGTTCATGTTCCGCACGTTCCGACCGTGGATGGCAGCGATCGTCGCGCAGATGCTGGCAGGCAAGAACGTTGACCTTGGCAAGGAACTGGCCGACCAGCAGTCCAAGGCCGAGGCCTGGGCCAAGGAGCAGAAAGCACCGCAGGGCTGACCTCTCCCCCTCTGACGAAGGAACCACACGTGCTCGAAGACGACGCCGCACCCGGCGTGATTGTCCACCATGTCGCAGCTCGCACCGGCAGGTACGTCGGATCGCCCGCGTTCGCCGTCCTCCCGGACGGCCGGTACGTCGCGAGCCACGACCACTTCGGTCCCGGGTGCCGCCGGGACCAGACATTCATCTACCAGAGCACCGACCGCGGAGCTTCGTGGCAGCAGATCGCGGAGCTCACCGGACAGTGGTGGTCAAGCCTGTTCACCCACGAAGGTGCGCTCTATCTGTTCGGCACAACCACGGAATACGGACATTGCGTGATCCGTCGATCCACCGACGGCGGCGTCACGTGGACAACTCCGGAAGGACCGGCGACCGGACTGCTACGCAGCGGACGGCATCACACGACACCAGGCCCAGTCCTGGTCGCGAAGGGCCGGATCTGGCGGGCGATGGAGGACGCACAAGCCCCGGGCAACTGGGGTGAGATGTTCCGGGCCTTCATGATGAGCGCACCGGTGGACGCGGACCTACTGGACGCCGGCCAATGGCAGGCGACTCCCCCAATGGAAAGCCGCCACACCTGGCTCTGGGGCGACTTCGGCGGCTGGCTCGAGGGCAACGCAGTACAGACACCCGACGGCGAGATCGTGAACGTACTGCGGGTCGACTCGTTCGCCGACGGCACCGAGAAGGCCGCCATCATGCACATCGGCGACGACGGCCTCAGCGCGACCTTCGACCCGGACTGCGACGTGATCCCGTTCCCAGGTGGATCGAAGAAGTTCACCATCCGGTACGACGTGCCGTCCGGACGGTATCTGTCACTCGTGAACGACGTACCCACTCCACAGCTCGACGGCATCGGTGTGCGCGCCCGCAACACCCTGTCGCTGGTGTCCTCGCTCGACCTTCGCCACTGGACGCGGCACACGACGCTGCTCCATCACCCGGACGATCGGCTGCATGGCTTCCAGTACGTCGACTGGCTGACCGAGGATGAAGATCTGTTGTTCCTGTCCCGGACAGCCCACGGCACCGGCGAGGCCGCTGCCCACAGCCACCACGACGCCAACTACCTCACGTTCCACCGCGTCCCCGGCTTCCGCAAACACATGCCGAACGGGAGCAACGAGTGAGTGCAGACACAGACGGCCGCCGCCCAGTCGTCATCGCGGCCGTTCCGACATTGTTCGCGGACGACGGCAGCGTTGACCTGCACCGCAACGCGCAACTCTACCGGTCGATCTCGGACTCTGGCGTCGACGCGCTGTTCGTCGCTGGAACCACCGGCGAATTCCCCGCTCTGGACGACCGCGAGCGGGTCGACCTGGTCCGGGCTGCACTCGACGTCGCCCCGGCCAGTCGTGTGATCGCCCATGTCGGGGCCGCCAGCAGCCGGCAGGCCGTCCGCCTCACGGAACAGATCCGCGCCGCGGGCGCACAGCGCCTCGCCGCCATAACACCGTACTTCCTCCCGGCCGGCAGGCAATCGCTCAACGACTACTACGCACGAGTGTGCGACGCCGCCGACGGCGCCGGCGTCTACGCCTACATCTACCCCGACCTCACAAACACCACAGTCCGGCCCGATCAACTCGCACAACTCGCCCGGCTGCCCGGGCTCGTCGGCGCGAAGGTCAGTATGGGCGGCACCGCGCCGATCGCGGCCTACGCCGCCGCCATACCCCCCGGATTCGAACTGCTGTCCGGATCCGACGCCGAACTCGCGCCCGTCGTCCGTGCCGGCGGACACGGCGTGGTGTCCGGCGTCTCCAGCGCAGTACCGGAACCGTTCCTGGCACTCGCCGCGGCAGTCGCCAGCCACGACTCGGGCGCTGAGCGGGAAGCGCAGCTACGAGCCGACGAGGCCGCCGCCACCATCGGCCCCAGCATCGTGCTGCTCAAGCTGGCACTCGGCCTGCGGGCGTTGCCGACCGGCACGAGCCGGATGGCTCTCGACGTACCCCATCACGAGGCGCGCAACCGGCTCGAACGCCTCATCAACGGGCTTCAGCCGCCAGCAGTTGCCTGATGCCCACGATCTACGAGGTCGCCGCGAAGGCGAACGTGTCGGCCTCGATCGTCTCCCGGATCCTCAACGACCGCCCGGTCCGGGTGAGCCGGGACTGTACGGTGTGTTCTCGGCTCTGTCCCGTAATCGGTGGTGGCGTTGGGTGATCTTCACTGCAGCAGGATGCGGTGGCGCAGAAGGTCGAACCCAGCACGGCCGTGCATCTGCCGCATGATCCTCTTCGTGCGGGTGTTGACGCCTTCGGTTCGGCCGTGTGGTGCGGAAGAGTGAGGGCGGCGTTCACGGCGCCGCGGTCGAGTTCGAGGCCGTAACGGGCCGTTCCCCTTCAGCTCGACCTTGTGTGATGTAGCGGTAGAGCAGGTTGAGGCTGCCGGTGTATCCGAGCTCTTTTATCTCTCGGAACAGCTGCTGGACTGCAACGGCTGGGTCGGCGGCGCGCCGTTCACGCAGGTGATCGCGGTACGGATCGACGAGAGTGGGCCGATAGCGTGGAGCGCGGCGCAAAGCCTCGGGCTTTTGGGTGCGGGCGTAGCGCTTGACGGTGTTGAGGGACAGGTTCAGCCGACGGGCGCATTCCAGGAGGCCGACACCCTTGCCCAGCAGGTCGTGGATCTGCTGCCAGCGCTCGCGGGTGCTCGGTTCATGGACGCCGGCGGGCCGGGGCGGGTTGACCGTGGCCCAGCAGGCGCTGTGCGACCGAACCTCAGCGAGGGTCTTGTCGCAGAAATTCGCCCACAAGTGCCACCGGTCCCCGACCTGCACAACCTCCGGCAGGGCACGTCGAATCGCCTCACCGTACGCGCCCGACCAGTCGCGGCAGACGATCTCGACCTCCGGGTGGGATCGCAGCCATGCCTCCAGGACATCGGCACCGCGGCCGGGCAGGACATCGATCCGCTCGCCAGTCTCGGCGTCGGTCAGGATGGTGGCATAACGGTGGCGGCGTTTGAGCGCGAAGTCATCGACACCCAGCACGCGCGGGATCCGCAGCGGTGGCAATGGTAGCCGCACCAGCAATCGCAGCGCTGTGGACCTCGAGATCGTGACGGCCAGGACCGCCGAGAGCCGAGCACCCGCCCGGCCCGCCAGTTCCTTGACCACTGCACCCAGTTGACCGGTGAGCCTGCTCGTTCGACGCTGGTACCGCTCGAGCAGCCCAGGCACCTGCTCACGGAACGTCTGCCGAGGGCATCCCCTGGCCGGGCAGACCAGACGCCGTACCTGTAGCGACACCACCACCCGCCGCCCGTCGACCGGGACATCGGTGACCGTCCGGCTGGCGTAGCCGTGCACCCGACCGGTCAGCGCCCCACAAACCGGGCACTGCGCCAACTCGTCGCGAGTACGGGCCATGACCCGAATGAGGTCGCCCTCGTCCTTCACTCCCTCGATGACCAGGGCAGACAGTCCAGCAAACACCACACTCGTAAGATCGCCGATCTTCAGCACGGCCCAGCCTGGCAGGGATCACGCAGCGCCACCACCGATTACGGGCCAGAGCCGAAAACCGTACAGTCCCGCCACGGGTCTCTCTTCGTCCAGCAGGGCGACCAAGGGGAGGAGCCAGCTGGCGTGGGGCGGGCCCATGGCGGTGTCGAGTTCGGCGGCGGTGGGGAGACGGCCTCGGAGGATGCGTGGGGAGAGCAGGTGGTGCAGGGCGTGCGTGAGCAGGTTGGCCATCGAGTAGCCGGGGTTGATGGTCAGGGCGCGGTCGAGGGCGATGGTGGCGAGGATGCTGTCGCCTCCACGCCACGACGCCATGGCGAGGAGTGACGCGACCGGCGGGGTGAAGCGCGGCTCCAGGCGGCGGGTGAGGTCTTTCCAGAGGGGGACGTGGGATTCGTCCGTGAGGGTCCAGGCTTCGTCGCGGATTCTGATGATTGCCAGGTCCAGGCCGAGCTTGGCTGCTTCGCCGTCGTCGAGACGCCCGCCCGCGGCGTGGGTGGCGAGCGCTGTTCTGACTCTGGCCAGGCCGTCGGTGACGAAGTCGGTGGCGAAGGCGTCGGTGTCGGGGGCCGCTGCCAGCTTGGCTCGGATGTCGGCCACGGCTTCGGCTGTCGCTCGGCGCATGGCCAGGCGGACGGGGCCGGAGGCGGGGGCGATCGTGCGTTCGAGGGTCTGGCGGTCGGGGAGGGCGACCAGGCCGCGGACCGTGGCTTCGGCGGCGACGTGGCTGGTGGCGACGTCGTACGGAGTGCCTTCGGGCGGGCAGCAACGGGCGAGGCCGCACAGATACGACCAGTAGCGGCCCTCGTGGGCGCGCAGGGCCTCTTCGACCTCCACCTCGGCGCGGGCCGCGAGCAGCCTGGCTTCGTCGACCGCTGGGGTGACCCGCTCTCCTGGGCCATAGCCGACGAGGATGGCCTGGGTGATGCCCTCCCTGTCGAACAGGGAGGCCAAGGGGGCCAGCGCGCCTGGTGGGAGTGGCAGGTTCCAGCGGGTCGCCACCCTCGCCTCTCCCTCGGCCAGCCCGATGACGATGAGGCTGTCGTCGGGGTGAAAGCCGACGAGGTACGGCACGCCGGCCAGGACGTCGGCGGGGCTGGACAGGGTGAGACAGGGCTCGGAGGTCGTCATGGGCACGAGGGTGCCCGCAGCCGCCCCGGCCCGGCGCGCCGGAACCGCGTTCTGTGGACGAAGGGCGCGGAGGTCACTCGGCCTGTGGATTGGTGCGGGGCCTTTGCGGAGCGCGCGGGCGGGTTCGACGCGGGCCAGCGGGCGCGGTCAAGCGGGCGCGGTCAACAAGCAGCCTTGGACCGGGGACGGGAGCTTGTGGGTGGGGTCAAGCGGGCATGGACCGCGGGCGAGGTCGTCAGGCGAGTCGGTCGCGGACCAGGAGGGCGGCGCCCGCCACCGCCGCCGGCATCGCCAGCACCGCCACGAACGGCACCAGGAACAGCAGGAACACCACCACCCCGAACCCCAGCGCCAGCCCCTTGTTCGCCCGCAGCAGCGCGAAGCGCTCGCGCCGCGAGCGTCCCCTCCGTTCCAGCGCCAGCATCGTCAGCTCGACCGTGAGGAAGAAGCCCGACACGGCCGCCCCGATCACCGGCACCACGGTCTGCCCGATCACCGGGACGAAGCCCAGGAAGAACAGCGGCACGGTGAACACCAGCACCCAGCCCAGGGTCACGAGGCTGTCCCTGATCGAGCGCGGCACCGTACGCCACCACGGCTGCTCCTCCACGTCGGGCAGCACGTCGACGGCGGCCGACAGCTTCTCGTAGAACGGCTCTCCGATGGCCAGGGTGAGCGCGGTGAACGTGAGCACCGCCAGCGCGAGGCCGCCGAGGACCAGCGCGACCCCGATGAGGGTCCGGAAGGTCCCGCGCCAGGACCACGAGTCGGCGAACGGGGTCAGGAACTCGGCCAGATCGGACGCGTTCGTCCCGAGTAGGACGAGCGCCACCACGTACACGGCGAACGCGATCAGCGCCGGGATCAGCCCGAACAGCCACCATCGGCCGTTCCTGGCGACCCATCCCAAGCCTTGCAGGAAGAACCCCACACCCGCGGCGAAATCGCGTAAAGAGCGCATGCCCGGCAGGCTAGCGCCAGAACGACGTCACCGCGTAGCCCAGTTCGCCGAACAGCTCGCGAACCAGCGGCAGCGAGATGCCGAGCACGTTGCCGTGGTCGCCCTCGATGCTCTCGACGAACCAGCCGCCGCGCCCGTCGAGGGTGAACGCCCCGGCAACCGCGAGCGGTTCGCCGGTGCCGACGTAGGCGGCGATCTCCTCGTCGGACGGCTGACCGAACCGGACCACGGTGGTCGCCACCTCAGCCGCCTGCCTGCCGGCCGCCACGTCGATCACGCAGTGCCCGGTGACCAGCCGCCCCGTGCGCCCGCGCATGAGGCGCCACCGGTCGATCGCCTCTTCCGGCGTGCTCGGCTTGCCGTAGGGCCTGCCGTCGAGTTCGAGGATCGAGTCGCAGCCGATGACCAGCCCCTCGTCGAGGCCGCTCGCGACCGCCGCCGCCTTGGCCTTGGCCAGCTCCAGGCTGAGCGCCGCGGGCGAGTAGGCGGAGAAGGCCTCCTCGTCGACGCCGCTGACGATCACCTTGGGGTCGAGCCCGGCGCTGCGCAGCAGGGCCAGGCGGGCGGGGGATGCTGAGGCCAGGACGATCACGGCCCCAGCTTACCGGTCACCACTCGGGGTGCGACGCCCGCTGTGGCTCGGCCCGCCCCTGCTGGGGGACGCTGGGCTGGGCCCCGCCGAAGATGCCGTCGAGCAGGTCGTCCAGCAGGTCTTCGAGGCGGCCGGGCAGCGCCGACTGCTCCCGGTGCAGCGCGTCGGCCACCGCTCCGGCGTCCATGCCGGTGGATGACGCCCGGTTCGCGAGCAGCGACATGATCATGGGCGCGAGCAGCAACAGCAGCTTCATGATGATGCCGGGGGCGACCCCCGCGAGCCGTGACAGCCCCGCCGCCGCCTCTTCGGTGCCCTGACCGCCGAGGACGTGGCCGAGGATGCTCTGGCCGTCGCGCGACAACGAGGCGACGTCGGCGTTGAAGGGGTCCGCGTCGAGGTGCTCGTCGAGCGCGGCGCGCAGCGCTTCGGCGCCCTCGGGGTACTCCGCGTTGCGCGCCATGCCGCCGATGATCGTGCCGGACGTCGCCTCGATCACCTTGCGGGCCGAGGCGACGTCGGTGCCGAGGAGCTCGGCGATCTGCTCCACGCCGGGGTCGCCCAATTGCGCGAGAAGCTCGTCATTCAATGTCATGAGAGTCCCCCGATCGTCGACGGGAGACGTTCCCTCCACTAAACCGAGCTATATCCCAGGTTGTACTAATCTTCGGAAAACTTACCGTGGGCGCCCAGACCGGCCGCCGCGTACGCGCTGGCCTCGTCGAGCGTCTCGTGCTCGAGGAGCGCGACGACGATCGCGTCGAGCTTGTCGCGGTTCTCGCTGAGCACCTGCACCGCGCGCTCGTAGCACTCGTCGACGATCCGCCGGGCCTCCTCGTCGACGGTGGCGAGCGTGGCCGGGGACGCCTGCGGCTGCTGCCCGTCGCTGGGCAGAATCGTCAGCGGCCCGACCCGTTCCGACATGCCCCAGCGGCCGACCATGCCCCGCGCGATCATCGTGACCTGCTCCAGGTCGTTCTCCGCGCCGGTCGTGATCACGCCGAACACCACCTGCTCGGCGGCCATCCCGCCGAGCGCGCCGGTGATGCGTCCGCGCAGGTACTGCTCGTCGTAGGCGTAGCGGTCGGTGTCGGGCGTGGACAGGGTGACGCCGAGCGCCCGCCCGCGCGGGATGATCGAGATCTTCCTGACCGGGTCGGCGCCCGGCTGGAGCATGCCGAGCAGCGCGTGGCCCGCCTCGTGGAAGGCGGTGCGCCTGCGCTCCTCCTCCGGCATGACGATGCTGCGCGCCGCGCCGAGCTGGAGCTTCTCCAGCGCGTCGGCGAAGTCGGCGGCGCCGACCTTCTCCTTGCCGCGCTTGGCCGCCAGCAGCGCCGCCTCGTTGACCAGGTTGGCCAGGTCGGCGCCGGTCATGCCGGGCGTGGTCTTGGCGATCTGGTCGACGCTGACCTCACCGTCGAGCGGGACGCTGCGGGTGTGCACCTGCAGGATCGCGGTGCGCCCCGCCGCGTCGGGCAGCCCGACCTGGACGGTCCGGTCGAACCGTCCGGGACGCAGCAGCGCCGGGTCGAGGATCTCGGGACGGTTCGTCGCCCCGATCACGATCACGCCCTCGGCTCCGGAGAAGCCGTCCATCTCGGTGAGGATCTGGTTCAGCGTCTGCTCGCGCTCGTCGTGGCCGCCCAGGCCGCCCGCGCCGCCGCGGGCCCGTCCGATGGCGTCGATCTCGTCGATGAACACGATGGACGGCGCCACCTTGCGCGCCTCCTCGAACAGATCACGCACCCGGGACGCGCCCACGCCGACGATCATCTCGATGAACTCGGACGCGCTGGCGGAGAAGTACGGCACCTTGGCCTCGCCCGCGACGGCCCTGGCCAGCAGCGTCTTGCCGGTGCCGGGAGGCCCCGCGAGCAGCACGCCCTTGGGCAGCTTGGCGCCCAGCCTGCGGTACTTGTCGGGGTCCTTGAGGTAGTCGACGACCTCGACGAGCTCGTTCTCCACCTCGTCGATGCCGGCCACGTCCTCGAACGTGACGCGGACCTGGCCCGCCTCGACCGGCTTGGCCGCCTTGGACTTGCCGAGCCCGCTCAGCCCACCGCCCATCATGCTGGCGCCGCGGCGCATGATCCAGATCCACAGCCCGGCCAGCAGCAGCACGGGCAGCAGTGACAGCAGCAGGTTGAGGAAGAAGCCGCGCCCGGAGTTGATCGGATCGGCCTTGATGTCGACCTGGGCCGTCTCGAGCCGCTGGTAGAGCTGGTCGTGGTCGGCGAAGGCCGGGATCTCGGTGCGGAACTTCGTGTAGGAGGCGTTGCCGCTGTCGGGGTCCTTGGCCGCGGACTTCAGGTCGCCCTCGACCGACAGGCCGGTGGCGTAGATGTCCTTGACGTTCTTCGCGTTCACCTGCTTGGTGAACTCGGTGTAGGAGACGGTCTCGACCTGGCCGCTGTCGAAGAACGACGAGACCAGGAAGAAGGCCGCGTAGACGACGAGGAGCGTGATGACGAACCGCCACCAGTTGATCTTCGGACGGCCTCCGCCCGTCGAGCCCGGCAGCCCCTCCGCGCGCCACGGCGGCTTGGACCTGTCCTTCTCCCCTGCCTGCGGCGCTCCAGAGCGTTCCACGGCGTCACTCCCCCACATCGCCGCAACCATGATCTCTAGCCTAGAACACGCATCCCGGAGATCACGCGCGTGATGTCGCGCCACCGGTTGCGCTGCGTGTCAGGTACTGAGACGAACGCCAGACCCGGCTTGCTCATTCCCCCGTCGAGCACGATCACCGCCGCCCGCGAGGCGTGCTTGCCGTAGTCGACCTGGTAGAGCAGCATCCATCCGTCCTTGACGGGCTGCGAGGCGAGCCAGTGGATGCGCGAGCCCTCGGGGTGGTGGTTGAGGGTCCAGCGGGCGGCCAGGAGCGCGGTGTCGCGCGGCGACTTCTGCTTGTCGATCGGCAGCGGGCAGGTGACGAACGTGCCGCGCAGCGCCTTGCCGCGCTCCTTGGGCAGCACCTGCTTGCTGGTGAACGGCGCGGCTCCCGACACCTTCCACGGCTTGCCCAGCTTCGGGACGAGCAGGCCGGTCCGCACGTCCTTGGAGAAGCGCTTGCCGGTGGCGCGCAGGTGGAGCCGCCTGACCTTGCCCGACAGCCGGGGGACGCGGGCGTCGGCGTACAGGGCCTCCATGGCGGTGTATCCGGGGGCGAGCGACGTACCGGGCGTGGGGATCGGCCGTGGAGTCGGAGCGCCGGGGGACGGCTCGGTGGTGGGCCCAGCTGTCGGCCCTGTCGGCCCGGTGGTGGGCGGCGCGGACGAGGACGGCGGGGCCGATGGCGCGGCGATCGGCCCTGCGGCGGCCTCGTCCGGCCGCGACGGGAGCGCCAGGACGACCGCCCCGGCGGCGACCGCCAGCGCGGCGACCACGGCGAGCCCCCGGTAGACGTCCCGCATCCGCAGGTCGCCGACGCGGGACCGACGAGGTGGTGCGGCGGCCGGCCTGTTGACAGTTGTCACAGGGGCACCTTCGGTCCCATCTTCCCCATCGAGCACGATCGGGAGCGTACGACAAATCCCGCCATTCCGCTCACGAAGCGACCGAAGTGTCATCATGGGCTCCGTGGAACAGGTGGAGCTCCGATTCGATCACGCCTCGCGGGCGGCGCAGACGCACACGAACCTCTCAGCCCTCCGGCGTGACGAGACCGGCCTCTGGCTCGCCGGCGACGAGACCGCGACGATCGAGCACCTCGCCTGGGACGGCGAGGTCTTCGCAGGTCAGCGTACCTTTCACCTGGCCGACTACGTGCGGCTTCCCGCCGGGCGCGAGGACGAGGCCGACATCGAGGGCCTGGCCAGAGCCGACGGCCACCTGTGGGCGGTCGGCTCGCACAGCCTCAAGCGCAAGCGGGTCAAGTCGAAGGACCCCGCCAAGGCGGCCAGGCGGCTGGCGACCGTGGTCCGGGAGGAGAACCGCTTCATCCTGGCCAGGCTCCCGCTGGACCCGGCGTCCAACGCGCCGCTTCCCGGCGCGGTCCTGTCAGGCAGCGACAACGTCGCCGCCCAGCTCGCGGACGACGAGCACCTGGCGCCGTTCCTGGCGCTGCCCGGCAAGGACAACGGGCTCGACATCGAGGGCATCGCGGTGCTGGGCGAGCGGGTCTACCTGGGCCTGCGCGGGCCGGTACTGCGCGGCTGGGCGGTGGTGCTGGAGCTGCGCCCCGAGGCGAGCGAGCCTGGCCGGTTGCGGCTGCGCAGCCCGTACCGCAAGCACTTCCTGGACCTGGGCGGGCTCGGCGTGCGGGACCTGTGCCCGTACGACGGGGACCTGCTGCTGCTCACCGGCCCGAGCATGGACCTCGACGGCCCGGTGCGGGTGATGCGCTGGCGGGTGGGGCGAAGCGGTGACCTGGTGCCCGCCGACGAGCTGGAGACGGTCGCCGAGCTGCCCCACGGCGTCGGCTGCGACCACCCGGAGGGGCTGGCCGTGGTGGGCGAGGACAGGTTCATGGTGGTGTACGACAGCCCGTCGCCCGCCCGGATCACGCCCGCCGGCGGCGTGCTGGCGGACGTCTTCTCCCTCTAGGGGCTCTCAGGAGCTGGCGACCCGCCCGTACAGCCAGGGCGCGTCGGCGACGAACGTGCACGAGCCGGGCTCGATCTCGGTGAACCCGGCGTCGCGCACCACCGGCAGGCCGGCCGCGACCTTCTCCGCGAAGCCGGCCTCGGTCGCGGTGCGCACGGACACCGACAGGCCGCCGGCCCGCCAGGCGGCGCGCTCGTCGCGGTCGCTGGCCCACCAGGCCAGCTGCGCGGCGTGCCCGGCCTGGGCCATGGCCTTGCCCGCGGACATCTCCAGCCCGGGATTGGCGTACAGGACCGGCGGCGCCGCCTGGACCGGCTCGCGGGTGTCGGCCAGTTCGGTGCCACCCACCTGCAGCCGGGCCAGGTCACGCGGCCAGGCGTCGAGCGGCACCGGCGGGTACACGCGCACCTCGGCCGTGCGGTGCTCGACGGTGCGGCCCGGCAGGGCGAGCGCCCTGCGCCACTCGGCGCCCCTGGCCCTGCGCACCACCTTGCGGATCTTGCCGGTGGACTGCCAGGCAGCCACCTCGCCGGCCCACTCGCCCGGGTCGTCGAGCAGGCTCAGCACGGCCATCGCGGCCGCCTCCAGCGCGTCGGTGCGTTCGGGCGGCGTCGCCCTCTCGATCCTGACCACGAGCGGCAGGACCATCAGTTCTGTCTCGTTCATCGCGCTCTAGCATGCCCGATGGCCAGTGACATGCCGGTGGCCAGGAGGCACAGTGCACCGGCTCCGTACCAGGCGAGGTCGTAGGCGCCCAGGTGGTCGCGGGCCAGCCCGGCCCCGACGGCGGCGATGGCGGCGCCGACCTGGTGCGAGGCGAACACCCAGCCGAACACCACCGCGCCGTCCGCACCGTAGACGCGGCGGCACAGCGCCACCGTCGGCGGGACAGTCGCCACCCAGTCCAGGCCGTAGAAGACGATGAAGATGAGCATGCTGGGCTCGGTGGTGGCCGCGAACAGGCTGGGCAGCACCATGAGCGACAGCCCGCGCAGCCCGTAGTAGACGCCGAGCAGCACCTTCGGATCCATCCTGTCGCTGAGCCAGCCCGAGGCCACCGTGCCCGCGATGTCGAAGATCCCGATGACGGCGAGCAGCCCCGCGGCCGTCGGCTCGGCCATCCCGTGGTCGTGCGCGGCCGGGATGAAGTGCGTGCCGACCAGCCCGTTCGTACTGGCCCCGCAGATCGCGAAGCCGCCCGCCAGGAACCAGAAGGGACGGGTGCGCGCCGCCGACCGCAGCACGGTGACCGCCCGCAGCGCCGCGTTGGCGTGCTGCTGCGCGACGGGGGGCGCGTCCGGCTCGGCGCCGAGGGCGGTGAGGCCGACGTCCGAGGGGTGGTCGCGCAGCAGCCACCAGACGAACGGCACCACCGCCAGCGCGGACGCGGCGACCGCCAGCGAGGCGACCCGCCAGCCGGGGCCCTCGGCGAGCTGGGCGAGCACGGGCAGGAAGATGAGCTGGCCGGTGGCGCCCGCGGCGGTGAGCACGCCGGTGACGAGGCCGCGGTGCCGGACGAACCAGCGGTCGGTGACGGTGGCCACGAACACCAGCGCCATCGACCCGGTGCCGAGCCCGACCAGGACACCCCAGAAGAGCAGGAGCTGCCAGCTCGCCGTCATCAGCACCGTCAGCCCGCTGCCGGCGGCGACCAGGAGCAGCGCCAGCGAGACCACGCGGCGCATGCCGAAGCGGTCCATGAGGGCGGCGGCGAAGGGGGCGGTGAGGCCGTAGAGCACCAGGTTGACCGAGACGGCTAGGGAGATCGTGCCCCTGCTCCAGCCGAACTCCTCCTGGAGCGGGTTGATCAGGACGCCGGGAGTGGCGCGGAAGCCCGCGGCCCCGAGGATGGCCACGAAGGCGACGGCCGCGACCCACCAGGCGCGGTGCAGCCGGGGGGCGCGGGTGGTGCTCAAGGTCATCCGATAATCCTGGATTATCCCAGGTCGTTCCCGCGAGTGGCCGGGAAGCCAATATGTGTAAGAATCCGGCCATGGCCCATCGCATCGCGGTCGTCGCCCTCGACCACTTCGCCCCGCTCGACCTGGGCGTGCCCGGCCAGGTCTTCTGGTCCGCCGAGTCCCCCGACGGCGAGAAGCTCTACGACGTGGTGACCTGCTCCCCCGGCCGCAGGCCGGTCCGCTGTTCGGCGGGTTACTCCGTCCTGCCCGACCACGACCTCGACGTCCTGGACACGGCCGACACCGTCCTGGTGCCCGGCATCCACGCCGGCAGCCCCCTGAAGGACGGCGTGATCGGCGACGACCTCAGGGAGGCCCTGCACGGGCGCCCGCGGATCATGTCGATCTGCACGGGCGCGTTCGTCCTGGCCGCGGCGGGGCTCCTCGACGGCCGCCCGGCCACCACGCACTGGCGCGACGCGTCCCGCTTCGCCTCCCTGTTCCCGCAGGTGAAGCTGGACCCGGACGTGCTGTTCATCGACGACGGCGACGTCCTCACCTCGGCGGGGGTGGCGGCGGGCCTCGACCTGTCACTGCACGTCATCAGGCGCGACCACGGCAGCGAGGTGGCCAACCGCGTGGCCAGGCGCTGCGTCATGCCGCCCTGGAGGGAGGGCGGCCAGGCCCAGTACATCGAGCGCCCACTGCCGCGCGCCAACGGCACGAGCACCGCGGCGACCCGCGCCTGGATGCTCTCCCGCCTGCAGGCCTCGCTGGACCTGGACGCTCTGGCCGGCCACGCGAAGATGAGCGTCCGGACCTTCACCAGGCGCTTCCGCGAGGAGACAGGCATGAGCCCGGCGAAGTGGCTGACCAGGCAGCGGGTGGAGCACGCCAGGCACCTGCTGGAGAGCACGGACCTGGGGGTGGAGGAGATAGCCCGCAGAGCGGGCTTCTCCACCTCCGTCTCGCTCCGCCAGCACCTGCACGCCGCCGTCGGGGTCGCCCCGCTGGCCTACCGCCACACCTTCCGCGGGTGAGGCGCGCGCGAGGTCACTCGAACAGGTCGGGCTGCTCGCGGGTGATCTGGTCGTGCAGGGGCTGGTAGTTGATCCAGCCGACGAGGTCGTTGCCGATCTGCTGGTGGGTGAGGGCTGCGTTGCCGGGCTCGATCGGGACCACCTGACCGGCCGCCTTGGCCACGAGTTGCACCTGCGCCGAGCGTTCCATCGTGATGAACCACCAGGCGGCGGCGTCGACCGTGTCGCCGACCGTGAGCAGCCCGTGGTTGCGCAGCACCACCGCCTTGTTGCCGCCCAGCGCGGCGGCGATGCGCTTGCCTTCCTCCAGGTCCGTCACCACGCCGGTGTAGTCGTCGAACAGCGCGTTGTCCTGGTAGAACGCGCACGCGTCCTGGGTGATGGGCTCGATGATCTGGCCGAGCGCCGACAGGGCGCGGCCGTAGACGGAGTGGCTGTGCGCGGCGGCCACCACGTCGGGACGCGCCTGGTGGACCTGGGAGTGGATGGCGAAGGCGGCCTCGTTGACGGGGTAGCGGCCCTCGACGACCTTGCCCTCGTGGTCGACCAGGATGAGGTCGCTGACCCGGATGTGCTTGAACGACAGGCCGAAGGGGTTGACCCAGAAGTGGTCGGTCAGCTCGGGGTCGCGGGCGGTGATGTGCCCGGCCACGCCCTCCTCGAAGCCGAACTTGCCGAAGATCCGCAGGGCCGCGGCGAGCCGTTCCTTGCGGTGCCTCCGCTCCTCCTCGACCGTCTCGAACGTCGGCGGCAGGCGGAAGATCAGGTTGTCCGGCATGGCTCTCCCCAGAGTCCAGAACGACATTCTGACGGCAGACTAACGCCTGAGGACGCGCTCACGCGCTCGGCGACGGGGCCGAACCAGACTCCAACGCCTGACCGGTCAGAAACCGAGGTCGCTCAGCCCCGGGTGGCCGTCAGGACGGCGTCCCAGCGGCCAGTGGTAGCTGCGCTCACTCTCCTTGATCGGCAGGTCGTTGATGCACGCCAGCCTCCTGCGCATCAGGCCGTCGTCGTCGAACTCCCAGTTCTCGTTCCCGAACGAGCGGAACCAGTTCCCGGAGTCGTCGTGACACTCGTAGGCGAACCGCACGGCGATCCGGTTGCCCTCGAAGGCCCAGAGCTCCTTGATGAGCCGGTAGTCGAGCTCCCTCGTCCACTTGCGGGTGAGGAACGCGACGATCTCCTCGCGTCCCCGGATGAACTCGGCGCGGTTGCGCCAGAAGGAGTTGGGCGTGTAGGCCAGCGCCACCTGCTCCGGGTCGCGGGTGTTCCAGCCGTCCTCGGCCAGGCGCACCTTCTCGATGGCGCCCTCCCGGGTGAAAGGGGGGACAGGAGGTTTGCCGCCCATACGCTCTGCTCCTTCACCGCGATCCACGTCCTGGAACGTGCTCCCCGCCCCCATCTCCACCGAACCACCACAACCGGCAACAATGCCGTCAAGCGCCGCACGTCCCGACAAGGATCGAGGGAGGGACCTTCGTGCGGGCTCGCCGCGCCAGGCGGCTCACAGCGGCGTGACCCGTGAGTGCGCGCGCGGTCACCGAGAGGGTGCCCGAACGGCCGGCTCGCCGGTACGGGAGCGCGACGCGGCGTTCGCCCGCCGGGCCGTCGCGGTGCCGCCCGACCTGGCCGCCCAGAGCGCGACGCCGATGTACAGCACCTGCTCCGGGATGCGGAACCACAGGGGCGTGGCCACCTCGCCGTTGAACGGCGTGTCGGCGACGGCGGCGTGGACGTTGGCCGGGAGCAGCAGCACGAACAGCGCCGCGAGCGCGATCCCGGCCGCCCTCCGTGTGGCGGACAGGACGAGCCCGGCGGCCCCGAGCAGTTCCAGCACCCCGGTCGCGTACACCATGAAGCTCGGGAATGGGACGAACGGCGGCACCATGCGCACCATGTCGGCGTGGTTGGGCATGAACGTGACCCCCGCCGGGACGAAGTGCGCGCTGGCGGTGACGACGAGCATGACCGCCATGCCGTGCGCCGCGCAGACCTGCCAGCCGGCGAACCGGCCTACTCCGGCCACGCCCAGCAGGCGGAACGCCAGCACGGCGATCGCGAGAACGGTGACGACGAAGAACATGACCACTCCTCTTGGATAGTCCGACTATCCATTATTGGATAGCAACACTATCCGATACCCGTGCCACCGGCAATCGGCGCATGAACCCGGAACGGCCAGAACGCCCCAACGCCCAGAGCAGACGGAAACATCAAGATCGCTTTGCCCTGACGCGTCGCCCCCTTGGGGTCGCCCGGGTAATGACTCTGTGTAATCCCCCGCAATCGTGGCGTAGCAGCGAGAAAGGCGGGTCCGCGGGCCGGCGAAGGTCTCCTTCCCCTGTTCGACGCCCCCGGAGGGAGACAGTGGTCCATGACGGATCCACCCCAGGGCACAGGCACGTTCGCGCTCGAGCCACGCGCCACGCGGGATCCGCGCACCCCGCTGCCCGCCTGGAAGCGGCGGATCGTCGTGCTGGCGTGCGTCGGCTGCGCCCTGTTCCTGGTCTTCCACTTCGTGGCGATCTTTCTCTTCGTCGCCCCTCCGAATCCGATCTCCGCGATGACCGCCCCGATCGTCAACGGCTATCTCAACCCCTACTTCCGCCAGAACTGGGAGCTGTTCGCACCCGACCCGATCGACTCCAACACCCACGTCCTGGTCCGCGCGAAGATCCGGAACGCCGGCGGCCAAGAGAGCCAGACCGGCTGGCTGGACATCAGTGCGCCCGAGCTGGCCAAGGTCCGTGGCACCGCACTCCCTGGGCGGATCACCCGCTTGGTGGGCGGTGGCCGTCAGCTGATAGCGGACGCCAATGTCAAGCCACCCGGCGAGAGCGCGGACAACGACGCCGAAGGCGAGGACGGCGCAGCCCAACGCCCCCCCGACCCGCTCCTCCAGGCTCAGGCGGTGCGCCACATGAGCACGATCCTGACCCTGGCGGCACGGGCCCGATGGGGTGACGGGGTCACGGCGGTGCAGATGCGGATCTCCAGTCGCCTCTATCCGCGCTTCGCGGACCCGCACGACGGCGACGACGACACGAGCGAGACCGACTTCGGCTGGTGGGAAGCGTCGCCCGTGACGGCGGAGGCGGTCCGGCTCTGGAAAGAGGCGCACGAGTGAAGACCGAGCAGGAGCCGCTTCCCACCTCCCGGGAGATACTCGGCCGACTCCGCGGGCGCGCCCTGGACGCGGTGGAGCGGGTCAGCACCATCCGCTACGGGCAGTACGGACTGGCGGTGCTGCGCATCGGCTACGGCCTGGTCCTGCTGAGCCTGCTGCTGATCAACTACGGCGACCGCCGCCTGCTCTGGGGCCCGCAGTCGCCGTGGACCCTGGGCCTGGCCGAAGAGCGCCTGGCGCAGGACGGCACGTTCTCGCTGTTCGCCCTCTCCGGCTCGGGAGCCCTGTTCGAGGTTCTCTATCACGCGTTCATCGTCCTGACCGCGCTCTTCCTGGTGGGCTGGCGAACGCGCTGGGTGACGCCGCTGCTGGCCGTCATGGTGTGGTCCTGGCACCAGCGCCAGCCGTGGGTGCTCGACGGCGGCGACGACATCATGGAGCTGATACTGATCTACCTGTCGTTCGCCGACCTGTCGGCCCGCTGGTCACTCGACGCCACGCGGGCGGCAAGGCGAACCACGGGCGACGCATCGACGTTTCCCGGCCCGCCGACGGGCAGCCTCCGCTGGCGGATCGTCACGATCCTGCACAACACCGCGCTTCTCGCGGCGATGCTCCAGATCTGCCTCCTCTACATGAACACCGGTCTACTGAAGGTGCGGGGGCGCTTCTGGCAGGAGGGAACGGCGCTGTACTACGCGCTCCGCATCGAGGACGTCCAGCCGTTTCCCGGACTGAGCCGCCTGATCTACGACAACGTCCTCCTGGTCACGGTGGGTTCCTACGCCGCGGTGTTCATCCAGCTGACGTTCCCGCTGCTGATGCTGAACAAGGTGACGCGGCGGGTGGGGCTCGTCGCGGTGATGGGCATGCATCTCGGGATCGGCGTGCTGATGGGGCTGCTCTCCTTCTCCCTCATCATGATCTCGACCGACATGCTCTTCGTCCGGGACTCCACCTATGAACGTCTCGCCCGGTTCGTCAGCAGCGTGCGGGCCCGGCGACGTCTGCTCAGCCAGGTGGAGCTGACCGTCCCGGAAACCGGCGCCCGATAACGACCGTGTCGCCCGCGCGGGCGACCTCCGGTGCGGCGAAGAGCGCCTGCCGGATGTCTTGCTCACAGAGCCGATGTGAGCCCTTCTCGCCATGGCCTCGCCCCAACCTCCCTGAAATCACCAGGAGTGATTGGGCGAAATGCCGGGAATATGCCGATATGACCGGTTCTGGATTCGCGTCCCTCGATCGAGAGCCGCGGGTCCCCATCGGGAGGAGACAGCATGCACACCAAGCGACTGTCGATGCTCGGAGCAGCAGTCCTCAGTACGTTCGTACTCTGGCCGGCCGGGGTCGTCCTGGCCTCAACCTCCACCAACCCCGCGAAGACGACCGCGGCCGTCAGCCCGCAGAAGAACACTTCTGAGACCAGAACCTGCTGGCGGAAAGGCAATCGCACGTGCTGCAGGAGCGGCAACCGCGTGACGTGCACCAGGAGCCGCGGCTGGCACGGCTGGGAAGGCCGCCGGCACGGCTGGCACGGCTGGCACGGCTGGGAAGGCCGCTGGCACGGCAGCTGGCACGGCGGCGAGTGGCGCGGCCCGCACATGGGAAGCACCCACTAGCCGAGGCGAGCACAGCCTGAAAAGGCTGGCCGAATCGCGACGGAAGGCCGCTTCCAGCACCCTGGAAGCGGCCTTTCCGCTGGTCGAAGCCGATGACGGCGTACCTGCCCCTGACCGCGCCGGCCGTGAACTCCCCGCACGTTCCGGGCTCGATCAGAGCGGCCCTGGCTAGTCGCAGAGCGCGGTTCTCAGGAGGCTCTTCGCCGCGACTTCCGAGCCGCCCGAGAACGGGGTGGTCGCCAGAGTGACCTGACGGGTGCCGTCCGCCGAGGTGAAGGACGCCGTGACGTAGCCGGGGGTTTCGCCCGTGTGGCCGTACGCGGTGCCGCAGGGCAGGGAGACCACCTCCAGGCCCAGCCCGTAGCCGCCCGCGGTACCGGGATCCTTCATCTCCTTCAACTGGGCGGGCTTGAGCAGCTCGCCGCCGAGCAGGGCGCGGAAGAACCGGTTGAGGTCGTCGGTGGTGGAGATGATCTCTCCGGCGGCGCCGGTCAGCGTCGGGTTGAACCTGGTGACGTCGACGCTGGTGATCTTGCCGTTCTTCTTGACCGCCGCGTACCCGTGGGCGTGCGGGCCGGTCACCTCTGGTGAGGTGCCCGGGAGCCAGGTGTGGGTCAAGCCCACCGGCTGCAGGATCCGCTCCTTGATCTCTGTGCCGTACGGCTTGCCGGTTACCTTCTCGATGATCATGCCGAGCACGATGTAGTTGGTGTTGGAGTACTCGTACTTGGCTCCCGGGGAGAAGGAAGGAGGGGCCTCGAGGGCCTTCTCCACCAGTTCCTTGGGGGCCCAGGTGCGATAGCGCTGCTTCGGGATGCCCGCGCGGTTGAGCAGGTCCGTGGAGTACTCCGGCAGGCCGCTCATGTGCTGGAGCAGCTGCCGGACGGTGATCGAGTCGCCGTTACCGACGAGCCCGGGCAGCCAGTGCTCGACGCTGTCGGACAGGCTCAGCTTGCCCTCGCCCACGAGCTGCAGCACGACGGTCGCGGTGAAGGACTTGGTGATGCTCCCGGCGCGAAATCGTGCGCTGGGCGCTGGGGGCTGGTCGCCGTTGACCTTCGTCGAGCCGCTGCTGCCCCGCGACACCTTGTCGCCGTTCCTGACTTCGGCGATCGCGGCGATCGAGCCGCCGTCGACGACGGCGTCCAGGTTCGTCTGCAGGGACGAGCGGGCTTCCGCGTGTGAGTCGGCCATGGCGGCCCCGCCTGTGAAGGTCAGCAGCGACATGGTCGCAGCGATCATGACGCCGATTCGTTTGTTCACATGCTCCTCCGGAGCTTAGGAGATCTTTCTTGGTCCCCCTCGAACCAAGATCGGCTCCAGACCAGAGGAGTAGACCTGGGGACTGATCCCGCGATCTGCCGGCGACCGCGCAGGGCGATCGAGGACCGGCAGCGCCCAGCACTGGGCAGCAACGCCTGGGATCAAAGAGCTTCACCGACGAGTCGACGTCCAGGGGAGGAACCGACCGACGGGTTGGCGTCCAGGGGGGCACTGGTCGCATCGAGCAACAACCGTGGAGGACCTGGTCGAAACCGCTCGACAGAGAGTACAGGGTGAGGTAGACCGATCCCAAACGCACGCTAAGGGCATTTTGCCTGGTCACAAGGCATGACAAACGAATCGCCAGCTCGTTCGGAGGTGCGCCGCCTCCGCCGCGCCGCTCTCCGGCCGCTCCTGCCTGATCCGCTTCGGCTGCGAGGAGAGCCTGCGGGAAGCCGCCGAGCCCCTACAGGGCGGTCAAGGGGCGCGGGTAGCCGCTGATCGGCACGGGTGACGTCCAAGGCTGGTGGATCAGCCGCGTCGGCACGTCGGCCAGTTCGGGGACGTGCCTGCGCACGTACGCGCCGTCGGGGTCGAAGCGTCCGGCCTGGCGGACCGGGTTGAACGTGCGGTTGGGACGGGTGTCGTTGCCGGTGCCGGCGATCCACTGCCAGTTGCCGGAGTTGTCGGCCACGTCGCCGTCGAGCAGCAGCTCGAAGAAGTGGTCCGCGCCGACCCGCCAGTCGATCCGAAGGTGCTTGACCAGGTAGGACGCGGTGATCAGGCGGGCCCGGTTGTGCATCCAGCCCTCGGCGCGCAGCTGCCGCATACCCGCGTCGACGACGGGGATTCCCGTCATGCCCGACCGCCAGGCCTCCGCCGCCTCCTCGTCCTCGCGCCAGCGGGCGCCCCTGGGCCGGTAGTCGCGCCGGTTCAGTTCCGGGAAGGCGAAGGCGACCTGATGGTAGAAGTCACGCCAGCACAGTTGCCGGACGAAGCCGTCGCTCGGCAGCCCGGCCAGTTCCAGCGGTGACAGGCAGCCGAAGCGCAGGAACGGGCTCAGCCGGGAGGTGCGGTCGCCGGCCAGGTCGTCGCGGCCTTCGGCGTAGCCGTCCAGGCCGGTCCTGATCCACTCCGCCAGGCGCGCTCGGGCTGCGCGCTCGCCTCCCCGGACGCCGCCAGAGGACGGCTGGCCGGGGATGCGGCCGGGGTCCAGCCCCGGCGGGACCCGGACGGCGGCCGGGGTCTCGGCGGCGGCCCGGCGGGGCGCCGCGGACCAGGCCCGCCAGTACGGAGTGAACACGCGGTAGTGGTCGCCGCCACCGGACGGCCGCAGCAGGCCGGGCGGGACGACGGTGACGCCGGGGAACGTCCGCACCTCGATCCGCTCGGCCGCCAGCCGCCGCTGCCTGGCCCGCGCGAGCGAGCTGACGTCGGCGCTGACATGGACGGCCTCCGCGGACGTCTCCTGGGCCAGCCGCATCGTCTCCGCGACCACGTCGCCCTGCCGGACCAGCAGCTCGCCGCCGCGCTCGCGGAGCGAGTCGCGCAGGTCACGCAGGCAGTCGAGCAGGAACGGCCGCCGCCGCCCAGCGGGCACCGCCGGGTCGAGCACGAACAGCGGCACCACCCGGCAGGCCGTCGCGCACGCGGCGGCCAGGGCCGGATGGTCGTGTACCCGCAGGTCCCGGGTGAACAGCACGATCGCGGTCTCCATCACCTGGGTATTCGGCGGCGGGGGCGTCGGCGGTTGCAACCCCGGACCGTCCGCGTCCGAAAGAATGGGCGAGGGACCGCGAACGGGGGCACCCGGCATGGACGAGACCGGCGCGCTGACCGCCGAGGAGGAACCGGGGTACGGCATCGGCGCCGTCTCCCGGCGGCTCGGCGTGCCCGCCCCCACGCTGCGGACCTGGAACCTGCGGTACGGCATCGGCCCCAGCCGCCGCAGCCCCGGCGGCCACCGCCGTTACGACACGGCCGACCTGCTCCGTCTGGAGGAGATGAACCGGCTGATCCACTCGGGCGTCGCTCCCGCCGAGGCCGCCCGGCGGGCCCTCCGCCTGCGCGGCGTCCCCCCGGATGTGGAAGCGGCGGGCAGGACGCAGGCCCCGGCCCGGCCGGACGGCCGGCCAGGCCCGGACGAGCAGATACGGACGGCCGGGCAGGTGCCCTCGGCTGCGCGGCTGGCGCGGGCGGCGCTGACGCTCGACGGCCGGGCCGTCGACGCCGGGCTCGCCACCGCCCTGGCCCGGCACGGCGTGGCCTGGACGTGGGAGCACCTGGTCTGCCCGGCTTTCGGGACGATCTGCCGCAGGCAGGCCGAGACCGGCGCGGCCGTCGACGTCGAGCATCTGTTCTCCGATCGGCTCCTCGCCGCGCTGCACCCGCTGGCCGAGCGGCCCGAGCGGCCGGTCAACGTCCGTCCGGTGCTGCTGGCATGCGCCGAGGACGAGCAGCACACCCTGCCGGTCCACGCGTTGGCCGCCGCGCTGTCCGTGCATCGGCGGGTGGAGACACGGGTGCTGGGCGCCCGCACGCCGTACCCGGCGCTGGCCGACGCGATGCGCCGCCTGGGCCCCTCGGTCGTCTTCGTCTGGTCGCAGCAGGCGGCCACCGGCGACCCCGCCCCGCTGGCCGCGCTGCCCGCCCTGCGCCCGCCCGCGCGGGTCGTCATCGGCGGCCCGGGCTGGTGGGGTGAGCTGCCGGCCAGGATCGCCAGGCTGTCCTCGCTGGACGAGGCGGTCTCCCTGATCGCGACGGCGGCCCTGGACTGATCTCCCTCACCTTGGTTGAGCACTCTTGCCGTCGCAGCTTGAATAGGTTTTGAGTAGGTTATCTCCGCAGGGAGCTTCGATGGACGCGCTCGCCGACTGCTACCGCACCCACGCCTCGCTGGTCCGCGCCTACCTGCGGCGCTTCGTGCCCCCGCAGGACGTCGACGACGTGACGCAGGTGGTCTTCATCGAGGCGTGGCGATCGCGAGACCGGTACGACTCGTCCAGGAGCCTGGAGGCGTGGCTGCTCGGCATCAGCCGCAAACGCGCCGTGGACCACCTGCGAACCCGCCGCCCGCCCACCGTCCCGCTCGAAGCCGCCGACGACCCCGCAGGACAGGACGGCCGCGCCGACGGCGACGAGCTGGCCGACCGGGACCTGATCCGCAGAGGGCTCGCCGAGCTGCCCGCCGCCCAGCGCCAGGCCATCGTGCTCGCCTACTACGGCGACCTCAGCCAGCGCGAGATCTCCGAGCGGCTTGGCGTGCCGCTCGGCACCGTCAAGGCCAGGACCGCGCGCGGCCTGCGCCGCCTGTCCACGCTGCTGGCGACGGCGTGACCAGGCCCAGGGTCGCGGTGTCGAGCGGCCTGCTCGGCGAGCCTGGCGGGCACAGCCGCGAGCGGTTCCTGTACGGCCCGCTCGATCCGTACGTCGACTGGGTGCCGATCTACCCGGAGACGAAGGCGGGCCTCGGCTCACTCGACGTGGACGGCTACGTGTTCAAGGCCGTCCCGGTGAGCGGCCCTCCCCTCGAGCGGGGCGTGTTCGCCGCAGACGGCACCGACGCGCGCCCGCTGCTGCCCGTGGAGGAGGAGGGACGGCTGCACGGCGCGCACCCGCTGCTGCCCGTGCAGGACGAGGGGCGGCTGCACGACGCCCAGCTCAGGGAGCGCTTCGTGGAACGGCTCTTCGCCCACGCCCGGCTGCGCGAGTTCCTGGACAGCGACTGGCGCCCCCACGACCTGGTCGCCTTCCACGCCCGGCACAAGATGCAGCTCCTCGCCCACGACCCGGCCGGCTACCGCGAGACAGGCCGTGCGGTGGCCCAGGCGGGGGTACGGCCGAGCGCCGAGCTCGCCGCCGCCTACGCGGACAGGTTCCGCGCCGCGCTCGTCAGGAAGGCGACCGTCGGCAAGAACGTCAACGTGCTGCACCACTGCATGGGCATGATCGCGCTCGCCCCCGGCCGACGGGCCCAGCTGCTCGAGGCGATCGACGTGTACCGGGCGGGCCTGGTGCCGCTGTGCGTCCCAGCGGCCCTGCTGCTCCTCGACGCCCGGGGCGAGGCGGCCGCCTACGTCCGCGCCCAGAGCTACTTCTCGCCGTACCCGGACGACCTGCGCCCCGCCTGACCAGGGCACGGCCCGGCGGACGGTCAGGGGCCGGGCAGCAGGATCTCCGGGCGGGGCGGGGGCACCCTGATCAGAGCCGCGTTCCGCCGTCCGTTCAGCACCGCCAAGCCGGGGACGCGTCCGAGGAGCCGCAGGGCGAGCGGCGGGCGCGCGTCACCTGCCTCCAGGTAGGCGCGGGCGCCGCGCTCGGCCCGGCGCTGGCCGCGCTGCTCCCGGTCGGTCGCCGGACGGCGGGCGCGCTCGACCTCGTGGCAGGCCGCGTCCAGCGCGGCGGGCGCGCCCCGCAGGTGGGGCAGGATCCGGTTGGCGGTCTCGGCGGCGTCGGCGATCGCGAGGTTGATGCCGTTTCCGCCGACCGGGGAGATCACGTGCGCGGCGTCGCCGATGAGCAACAGGCCGGGGCGGTACCAGGTGTCGACGGCGGTGATCCGCACCGGGAGCAGGGTGAGCTGGTTGACGTCGGTGAGCGCGGCGAGCCGGCCCCCCAGCCAGGGCAGCTGCCGGGCGAACGCGTCCGCGATGGGGGCGGCCCCGCGCTCGCGCAGCCTCGGAAAGCTCCCGGCCGGGATCAGGTGGCCCAGCTGCCAGTGCGTCTCCTGGTTGAGCACGGCCAGGATCGTGCCCGAAGCGCTGAACAGCCGCAGGCCCGACAGCGGCGGGTCGCCTACCGGGTCCCGCGGCACGGCGAACCACAGGACGTCCAGGTACGCGCCCAGTTCCCGGGCGGTGAAGCCGCCCAGGGGCCGCAGCCTCGAGTTGCGCCCGTCTGCGGCCACGACCAGCCGGGCGCGCAACCGTCCCTGCCCGTCCTCGCCCGTGTGGCAGACGCCCTCGACCCGCCCCGCCCCGTCACGGAGCAGCCCGGAGACGCGGGCTCGCAGCCGCAGCTCGAACCCCGGGTAGGCGGACGCCTTCCCGGCCAGGAAGGGCAGGAACCTGGCCTGCGGGATCAGCGCGTAGTAAGGGTGACGGCGGCTGGCGCGCCGGTAGTCGGCCAGGGTGTAGACGCGGCCACCGGCCTGCCAGCTGAAAGTGCCGGCGACGGTGTGGGGCAGCTCGGCCAGCATCTCCTCGGCCAGGCCGAGCGTGTGCAGGTAGTCGAGCACCGCCGGGGCGAGCGAGTCTCCTCGGAAGCGCCGGTTGAAGTCGCCGTGGGACTCCAGCAACGTCACCCGCGCCCCGGCACGTGCCAGCAGGTACGCCAGCATCATGCCGCCGGGCCCGCCGCCCACCACCGCGCAGTCGACGCGCTCTTCAGCGTTCATCGTCCCTCCCGCTCTGTTCTTCGTCGCGGGAGGGGCCAGCGGTTGCGTGACGGATTTTGCCGGAAATCTTGCCTCACCTCTGATGCGGAGGGCCGGAACGGGTGAGGGGGTATCCATGGCTCGATGCCTGGTCACGGGGGCGACCGGTTACCTGGGCGGGCGCCTCGGCCCCGAACTGCTCGCCGCCGGCCACGACGTCCGCTGCATGGTCCGCTCCCCGGAGCGGCTGCGCGACCTGCCCTGGGCGGGACAGGCCGAGATCGCCAAAGCCGACGCGCGCGACGCCGAGGACACGGCGGCGGCGCTGGGAGGCGTCGACACCGCCTACTACCTGATCCACACGATGGGCGGCGGCAGCGGCTTCGCGGCGGCCGACCGGGAGGCGGCCCGCACCTTCGCCGTGGCCGCCGAGCGGGCGGGGGTCCGGCGGATCGTCTACCTCGGCGGTCTCGCGCCGGACGGGAAGCTGTCGCCGCACATGAGCTCGCGGGCCGAGGTGGGCGAGATCTTCCTGCGGTCCGCCGTGCCGACCGTGGCGCTACGGGCCGCGATGATCATCGGGGCGGGCTCGGCCTCCTTCGAGATGCTGCGCTACCTCACCGAACGGCTGCCGGTGATGACGACGCCCCGCTGGGTGCACACCCTCACCCAGCCCATCGCCGTCCGCGACGTGCTGCGCTACCTGGTCGCCTGGGCGAGCGTTCCCGGTGAGGTCAACCGGGCCTTCGACGTCGGCGGCCCCGACGTGCTGACCTACGCGGCCATGATGCACGGCTACGCCGCGGTCGCCGGCCTGCCACACCGCCTGATCATCCCGGTGCCGATGCTGACCCCGTCGCTGTCCAGCCTCTGGGTCGGGCTGCTCACGCCGGTCCCCGCCACCATCGCGCGTCCCCTGGTGGAGTCCCTGCGCGACCCGGCCGTCTGCCGGGAGCACGACATCGCCCGGTACGTCCCGGACCCGCCGGAAGGGCTGATCGGCTTCCGCGAGGCCGTCTCCCGGGCCCTCCACAAGATCAGAGAGGCGGACGTCGCCACCCGGTGGTCGTCGGCGTCCACGCCAGGCGCCCCGAGCGACCCGCTCCCCACCGACCCCGACTGGGCGGGCGGCAGCCTCTACGTCGACCGGCGCAGCAGGCCCGTCGACGCCGACCCGGACGCGTTGTGGCGGGTCATCGAGGGGATCGGCGGCGAGAACGGCTGGTACTCCCTCCCCATGGCCTGGCGCGTCCGCGGCGTCCTCGACCGGCTGGTGGGCGGTGTGGGCCTGCGCCGCGGCCGCCGCGACCCCCGGCGGCTGCGCGTGGGCGACACCGTCGACTTCTGGCGGGTGGAGGAGGTCGAGCCCGGACGCCTGCTCAGGCTGCGCGCCGAGATGCGACTGCCCGGCCTGGCCTGGCTGGAACTCAGCCAGTCACGCGAGAACGGCCGGACCGTCTATCACCAGCGCGCCGTCTTCCATCCGCACGGCCTGCTCGGCCACCTCTACTGGTGGCTGATCTCCCCGTTCCACGGCCTGATCTTCGGCCGGATGCCCCGCAACGTGGCGGCGGCGGCCCGCAGAGACGTCGTGGGCACCGAATAATTCGATTCTCCCTTCACCCTCGTCTCAGTACACTCGCCACGAACGGCGCGCCACCGCGACTCCGCGGCGCGCGCACTGACGAGTGAGGGGAGCCGGCCGTGCGCAACAGCACCGCTGCGGTCACTCCCCCGTCACGGTACGAGGTGATCCTGGTGTCTTCGTCGACCCGGTGCCGGCTGCGCGGCCGTCACTGGACGTCTCCGGCGAACACCTGATCCCTGTCTGCCCGGCCCCAACCTGATCCATTCGCCTGGCCGGCCTTCGGGCCGTTCGTCCGGGAATCGCGCTGTCCTGCCTGTGTGGATCGTCCTGAAGGGACCTGGGCTGTGCGTACCGACCTGCACCGTCATCTCACCGACTCGCCGACCGGCGTCCGGAACCTGGGCATTCTCGCCCACGTCGACGCCGGCAAGACCACCATCACCGAACGGATCCTGTACGTGACCGGCGCCACCCACAAGCGTGGCGAGGTGCACGACGGGACGACCGTCACCGACTTCGACTCCCAGGAGCGCGATCGCGGCATCACCATCTTCGCCGCGGCGGTGAGCTGCGCCTGGGACGGCCACCGGATCAACCTGATCGACACCCCGGGCCACGTCGACTTCTCCGACGAGGTGGAGCGCTCGCTGCGGGTGCTCGACGGCGCGGTCGCGGTGTTCGACGGTGTCGCGGGAGTCGAGCCGCAGAGCGAGACGGTGTGGCGGCAGGCCGACCGGTACGGGGTGCCGCGGATCGCGTTCGTCAACAAGCTGGACCGCGCCGGCGCCGACCTCGACGCCGCGGTCGAGACGATTCGCGAGCGGTTACACGGTGCCCCGCTGGTGGTCCAGCTGCCGATCGGGCAGGAGGACGGCTTCACCGGGGTGGTGGACCTGCTGCGCATGCGGGCACTGGTCTGGTCCGACGGCCGCGACACCTACGAGCAGGGCCCGGTGCCGGACGCCCTGCACCAGGAGGCGCGGCGCCGCCGCCGGCTGCTCGAGGAGGCGGTGGCCGAACTGCATCCGAGCGCGTTGGAGGAGTTCTGCGCGGAGCCGGAGATCTCCGCTGGCACTCTCGCCGCCGCGCTGCGCGACCTGACCCGTACCGGTGAGGGCGTGGTGGTGCTGTGCGGGTCGGCCTACCGCAACCGCGGGATCGAGCCGCTGCTGGACGCCGTCGTGTCGTACCTGCCCTCGCCGCTGGACGTGCCCGCGGTGCGCGGCGGGCACGACGGAACGGTGCAGGAGCGGGCAGCCGATCCGGCGGCGCCGTTCGCCGCGCTGGTGTTCAAGGTGCACTCGTCCGCGACCGGGCGGCTGACCTACCTGCGCGTGTACTCGGGAACGATACGGAAGGGAGACGCGGTGCTGGACGCCGGCGCGGGCCGCACCGAGCGGATCGGCCGGATCCTGCGGGTGCAGGCCGACCGGCACACCGAGGTGGACCAGGCGGCGGCCGGGGAGATCGTCGCGGTGGTCGGGCTGAAGGCGGCCCGCACCGGCGCCACCCTGTGCGCGCCCGCGGCGCCGTTGCTCCTCGAACCGCCGAAGGTGGCCGATCCGGTGGTGTCCGTGGCGGTCGAGGCCCGCAGGAGCACCGATGCCGACCGGCTGGCGTCGGCGCTGGCACGGCTGGTCGAGGAGGACCCGTCGCTGGTGGTCCGGACCGACGCCGAGACCGGCCAGACGGTGCTGTCAGGGCTGGGCGAGCTGCACCTGGAGGTCGCGGCGGAGAAGATCCGTCGCGCCCACGGGCTCGACGTCAGCGTCGGCCGGCCGCAGGTCTCCTACCGGGAGACGGTCGCCCGCGGCGTGTCCGGCCTGTTGTACCGGCACGTCAAACAGGAGGGAGGCGCCGGCCAGTTCGCCCATGTCGTCCTGGACGTGGAAGCGCTGGAGCCCACCCCGGACTCCGACGGCAGCGCGACAGGCTTCGTGTTCCGCGCGACCGTCGTCGGCGGGCGGGTGCCGCGGGAGTACGTCCGGGCGGTGGAGGCCGGCTGCCGGGACGCGCTGGCCGACGGCCCCCTCAGCGGCCACCCGGTGACGGGCCTGCGGGTCACCCTGACGGACGGAGCCACCCATTCCAAGGACTCCTCGGAGATGGCGTTCCGTACGGCCGGCCGGCTCGCGCTGCGGGAGGCGCTGCGCGCCAGCCGCATGGTGCTGCTGGAGCCGGTGGTCGAGGTCACGGCCACCGTGCCCGACGACGCCGCAGGCGGGGTGCTGGGCGACCTGGCGGCACGACGCGGCCGGATCTCGGGCTCGACCTCCAAGGCCGGGACGGTGGTGATCACCGCGACCGTGCCGCTGGCCGAGGTGTTCGGCTACGCGACCCGGCTGCGCAGCCGGACCCAGGGCCGGGGCACCTTCACCACCCGGGCCGCCGGCTACGCCCCTGCGCCCAGCGGTACCCCGTCCCGGTAGACCCGACGATGGCCCCTCCCGCACCTGGGCGGGGCCATCCGCGCCACAGAAAAGCGACAGAAAGCCGCAGAAAGCCGTGGAAAGGGCGTCCGGTGGTGGCCCGCCCTTGTTTACGAGGTGCCGAAGCCGCGGAAGACCCCGTCGGCGTCGGCGCTGTCGGCGAACTCGAAGAAGTCCATGTTGGCGATGGAGAGATTGATCTGGATCGAGGGAAGTTCGGCGGGGATGACGCGGAACGTCCGGCCGCGCTCCTCCACCAGGTCGACGACCAGCACCGGCATCTCGGCCGACTCGAGGGCGGCGCTGTCGACGACGACGAGAATCGGGTTGGTGTAGCCGCGGGGCAGCAGCGCGAGGAGCTGATCGGACGTGAGACCCGCGTAGGCGGGATCGTTGACGACCTCCACCTCGTCCTGGAACTCCTCGACGAAGCTCTCCTCGTCCGTCACGCCGAGCGCCGCCCTGACGGCCTGCCACGCGTCCTGGCCGGAGAAACCGGTGCGCACCACGAGCAGGCCGCACGCCTCCGGCAGCACGGTCACTGGCACTTCCCCTTGAGCCAGGCGCTGAACTGGGGCGTGTAGTCGGTGGCCACCCGCTTGGCGCCGCTCTGGAGCGCCGCCTTCCACGCGTTCTCGTTCAGCGTCCACGAGGGAGGCGGCTCCTCCCACTTGGTGACCTCCGGCCAGACGGGCCCGCCGCTCAGCACCTGCGTCAGGCCCGCGGCGCTCACCTGCTTCCTGAGCTCGGCGGCGAGTGCGCTGTCGTGGGAGTACAGGATGATCTCCTGCGACCGGTAGCGCTCCTTGACGGGGTCGAGCACCTCGGCCCAGGCTCGCGACCTGATCGAGGCGTCGGAGCTGAGCAGCGACTGCCGGGTCTCCGGCTTGATCTCGACCAGCCCGACCATGCCGGAAGTCTGCATCGCGGCCAGCCACTCGCGGAAGGTGTGGACGGTCTCGCCCTTGAACGGGCCGCGGTCGATGGTCCGGCCCTTGAGCGCGGTGTCACCCGTTGCCCACCAGATGTCGGTGATGTTCTTCTTTGTGCCCGTCAATCCCCATGTGGAGGTGTTGTGCCACATGACGGCCTTGATGCCGTCCTTGGTGAGCTGCAGATCAGCCTCGACGCCTGACGCGCCCCAGGCCTTGTACTGACGGATGGCCGTGGGATTGTTGGGCTGACGCACCTGATCCCGCTCCCAGGGGTTGGCGCCGGTGGGGTAGCCACCGTGCCCGAAGATCTGTGGGCACGCGGGCAGGGCGGAGGCCGGAGCGGTGAGCGACGAGGCCACCATCAACGCGGCGAGGAAGACTGCCAAGACTCACACCTTTCGATCTTGTTGTCCCCGCACTCTGCCATATCCGGCGGGCGTGACGCCTCTCACGAGTAGGCCCTTCGCTCCCTCCAGCCGGGCGCCCGTGAGGTCCGCGCCGGACAGGTCGGCGTGCTCGAAATCGGCCTCCCTCAGATCGGCACCGGACAGGTCGGCGCGCGCCTAGGGAGGCACGCCGCCCAGGTTCAGCATCTGGAGGGGCTCGTCGTACGTCGGATCAGAGCCATCCTGGGACGGGCGCCAAGAAAGCATGATCGCCACCATGGCGAGCCACTTCCGGCCTTCAGGGCGTTTCGTCGCCCCCGTGCCGCCTCCGGACTCAGCCGGAGCGAGACTCACGTGCCGTCTTCGGGCTCAGCCGAAGCGAGCGCCCTCATGCACGCGACCTCCAGCCCCAGCAGAAGGAGCACCCGAACAGGCAAGCGCGAAGCACAGCGGCAAAACGCCGCGCCCTGCATGATTTCTAGCCTGTCACTGGAGAAGCTCACCCCTCTGGTGCTTCGCCATACTCGGGTGAGTAGTGCGCGCTGGAGGCGTGCATCGGCATCGACTGCAGGTCCCTGGCGACAAGGTCCGCGGCTCTCACGGGGTCCCCGCCCGCGTGGTCACGTAGCGGTTCGATCGACAAATGACGGGTGTCACCGTAGAGGGACAGGACGAGACCGGGCTCGCATATCTCGCCACACAAACCGAACTCGAGATCAGGCATCCGGGCGTGCAGCGCCTCAGTAAGGTCGGCGGCGAAGGCGTCACGAACGGCGCGCGCCACGGGATCACACTCGCGCAGCGCCTCAGCAATGGCCTCGTCCTCGTAATCCTCCAGGTACGGCACCAGCGCCGGGTCCCCGAGGCAGGCGATCGCCGTCAGCATGGAGCCGCTGACCGAGCCGCTGCCCAGGACTCTCTCGGCGTGCGGCACGATCCGGCGATCCCGGCGACGGGCCAGCCCGGCGATCGCCTCCTCCCGCACCTCGCTGAACCCGTCATGAACGCGTGCCCACAACGCCTCCCGGATAGCCATGCCATCGGCCTGGCACTGGGTCCCCAAGGCGAACGTCGCCCAGTTGCGGACGTCGTCCTCAGGGTCGCTGCTCAGCCGGATCAGCACCTCGATCACCGTGTCGCTCACCTCGCCAGTCATCGGCAGCGACGACGCTACGTACTCTCGGACATCCTTGGCGGGATGGTCGGCCAGACGCAGCAGCATAGGCACGGCCCTCTCGTCAGCTGTGCAGCCCAGCGCCCGCGCGATCGCGGCTTGGACCACGCCATCGGTCTCCAGCGCGACCAGTTCCAGGCAAGCGAACAGCACCGGCTCCCGCGACGACTCCTCGATCTGCGCCAGGCTGCCGAGCAGGTCGAACCCGATCTTGCGCTCGGCCGGATCGAGCGACCTCGCCATCGTGAAGCCCAGCCCGGACGCAGTCTTCGGGTTCTCCGTCGCCTTCGTCACCAGCTCCCACACCCGGTCGACATCGCCCGGGCAGGTGGCGTTCCTGGTCAGCTCGACCGCTTCGGCGATGAATTCCATGAGGGGAATGGTCGCGCGCCCGTGCGCCCCTCGGCCAAGCATTTCTTTCGGTCAGTCAGCGCGGCGTCACCGAACCCTGCGACGTCCCTAGGGGACATGTGACCATCTCGGGGAGAGGTACGGCAGGTCTGCCGAGGCGTAGAGCACGACGATCAAGCTCACCACGGCCGCGAACCAGGCGACTGTGACGACCGGGCCAAGGACGGCGTAGCCATACCCGGCCAGCACGCCAGGCCATCCCAGTGCGACCACAGCCCAGCGCAGCACGTCGAGGAGTGCTGCTCTGGAGACGTTGCCGCCAGAACGGACCCGTCGGACGACAGGGTCGACCACCAGCCAGACGGCGATCAGGGCGCCGGCGGCGGTGATGGCGCCGATCGCTCGCCTGACAGGCGAATCATCAGCGGCGGACAGAATAAGGATGGCGATCTCTGCCCAGACCATGGCGACGGCCATGGCGTGGGCTCGGTCGAAGCCGTCGTCGCCGGATCGCCGCAACTGCGACAGCCCGGACGCGCACAGTCCCCACCCCACGGGGTCGAGCAGCACGTCGAAGCCGTCGATGCGAAGAGCGCCGAAAGCGAAGACCAAGCCCATGGCGATCTTCGTGACCGGCAGCAATCCCGCCTGGGCGGACTCGGGTGAGGGGCCTTTCAGAACCACTCCGGGCTCACCGCCTCGTTGCAGATCTTGCTGGCGAGCCCACGCTGCCAGGCGATCGGCAGACTCCTCGAGGGGCCGTTCAACTGCCCCGAACTCCAGATCACCTCCGCTGATCCGGTGCCCAGCCAGGTCTGGTATGTGAAGCGGATCGGCCGAGGCTCGTGCGGCACCGCGGCGCAGTCGGTGATGACCACGCGTCTCGTGAGAACCTTCGTGCCACCAAACCGCGCGGTGAGCGTGGCATGTTCGTTGCGACCCTTGTCAGGAGGCAGGAAACGTAGGCCGGGAATGTCAGCCGAGATCCCGGTGAGCGTGAAGGTCACCCACCCCTCGTTTTCGACTTCGATAACGACGTCGCTGTAGAGGACACCTTTCTGGTCCACATCGGCGTGAGAAAAGAACGTGTCGACGCTCCACCGGATATGCGGGGTTATCGCCCCCGTCCACCACAGACCCGCGGTCATGACCAGCAACGCCACGCAACCGTAGACCACAATCAGTAATCGCAGCCGGTAGGCACGCCACGAGGCGATACCGAATTGCTGCCATATATCGTCCGAAGCCACGATATCGAACCATATATGGTGGCACCTCGTGACGATACTCTCCTGGACTGCCGGCGCGATCACCGTGCTTGCGGCGGCCATGCCGGTCACCCGGGAGCGGCTCACCCGCTTCGCCGCACTGGCGGGTTTGTCCGTCACGCCGGACAACGCCCGCCAGGTCATTTACCACTTCGCCGGCTTGCGCCGGTGGCGCTTGATCGCCGTCACACTCGCCGCTCTTGTCACCGGACTCACCGATGACCCCTTCTATCTGGTCCTGGGCTGGTGCGCCGTCCCTGTCCTTCATGCGGTACGGCTGCCGCCCTCGGATGGCCAGGGGATCTATCGGAAGGCGTGGCTGCTGGGTTCGGGCGGAGCCGTGGTGGCGTCCGGCTTTCTGCTGGTGAACCAGGGCCCCACTCCGACGCGTCTGGCGCACGCCGCCATCGTGGTCATCGTGGCGGCAGCCGTACTGCTTGCCACCGCCCGGAAAATCGGAAGGCCCGATGAAATCGGGCAATGGTCGGCCCGAAGCCTTTATCTTTCTGGGACCGCCATCGTGTTATCGGGTGCGCTGCTCACACCTGGGCAACCGATACAGCTGGAGCTACCCGAGTATTCGATGCCCGCACAGTTTTCCGGCTCGACCGCCTCTTTCACGACGGTGAACAAAATCAAAGGCCCCAAGTGCCCGTGGTTTGACGAGATGGACGACCCGTGCCGTTGGTGGCTGGTGAACGGCCGCCCGTTCCCGCAGGCCGCGCCGTACATCATCCGCAAGGGCGGTGCCCCCCAGCGAGCCCCGCTCGTCCGCAGCCCCGACCATGAGGCCGTCGTCTACCTGGGCAGACACGATCGCCGCATGATCTATCAGGACGCCGACGGCACCCACCCCCTCACCGGCGTCCTCGCCGACACCGCGGTCCCCATCGTCGCATTCGCCAACCAGAGCAGGTACGTCGCCCTGGCCAAGGACAACGCGCAGATCACCGACACTTGGACGTGGGCCACAATCACCATCCTCGGCGCCCATCAGGTTCACGACATCAACCAGAACGGAGTCGTGGCGACGACGGCGTCTCATGTCCTGGTAGTCGACCACCTGGGTAGAACACGCATGACCCTGCCTCGCAGGAATCCCAGGGACACCTACAACCTCCACCCCGACGGAACCCGCCTCGTGGTCGTCAGAAGCGCCGACGAGCGCGTGGACACCTACGCCGTCAAGACAGGCAAGCGCCTGTCCAGCGTCGCCCTCAAGTTCCCCGGCGACGAATATCTCGGCACCGGTCTCGGCTGGTCAAAGGAGGGCCCCTTCCTGGTCCGCGGGTCCCTGTACGACCGCGTCTACCACCTGGACCTGACAACAGGCAGACTCTGGCGCCGCAAGCACTGACGCGTGAACACCGCACAGGCCGGTGGATCTGCGAGGTGGCGCTGGACGTGTGACGCCAGGAGCGATCTCTTGACCGGCACGCGTGAGCATGGCTTGGGCCAGTGGTTCCAGAGCCGTTTTCCCTGGTAGAGCGACTCTTACAGAGGTACACTAAACGTAGGCCTGTGGGACGACGAGGGAGTCTGACCCGAGAGCCCTCAAGAGGGCACAACGGAAGGACTGAGAGGCCGGAGCCGAAAGGCAACGGCGACCCCTAGTCACCTGATCCGGACCATACCGGCGAAGGGAGAGCGCCTCACAGGTCTTATGTTGCCCGCGAACGGGAACCCAGTGGGCGCGGCTGTCACGGCGCCCCATCTTTTAGCGGCACCACCTGCCCACGGCGACCACGGCCCCGGCACGGCCAAGCGCGAACCCGCCACAATCCCCATACGGCGAACCGCGAACGTGGCCAAGATAGGCCCCACCCCGACCACGATCCCGCTGGGGCGCAAGCGTGAAATCAAAACGCCCGAGCGAAGCGAGGCCATTTGGCCCGACGCTGGGGGGCTCGGGGGGTTATCCCCCCGTTTAAACGACGAGGGGACCCGAGGGAGCCAGCCCGAAGGGCTAGCGACCATAGGTCCCCAATTCACCGAGTGGAGCTATGGGGATTCGAACCCCAGACCTCCTCCATGCCATGGAGGCGCGCTACCAACTGCGCCATAGCCCCTTGCTGCGTGGCCTAGTCTATAGGACTTCCCGCGCTCTCAAGTACGCCGCAAAAGGCAGGTATGCGCAGGGTCAGAGGTTGCTACTGTCCGTGGCATGTCGGAGGCCCTGCCCCCTGGTTACGCAACGATGTTGGCCGCTCGCGGAATCCTCGGCGAGCCTAGGACGCCACCGTGTGAGCCTGTTCGATGAGCGTGGCGAGCTCGTTCACCATCGGGTCCTCCGCGGCCTGGGCCAGGCGTTTCGCCTGTTCGCCGAGCGCGGGCAGGTCCAGCCCGAACGCCTCCCTGTCGCGCATGTAGACGGCGAAGGCGGCGGCGACCACGTCCACCTGGAATCTGAGGGGCGCCTTGTCCCAGACCGATCCGGCCAGTTCGCCGACGTCCACGGACGTGCCGGCCTCGGCTGGGCTCCTGGTGTCGGGGTCCTGCCAGCGGACGGTGGCCTGGGCGAGTTGCCCTCTCGCGCCCGGCTTGAGGCGGACCGAGTACAGGGCGGTGACGGCGTGGCCGGGGCCGACCTCGCCGCCGTCGTGGCTGTCGTCGCGGAAGTCCTCGGTGGTGAGGGCCCGGTTCTCGTAGCCGATGAGCTGGTAGCTCTCCACGACCGACGGGTTGAACACGACCTGCGCCTTGGCGTCGCGGGCGCGCAGTTCGATGGTGGCGGGCAGCTGGGTGGTGAAGATCTTCTCGGCGTCCTCCGGGGTGCTGACGTACACGGCGGCGCCGTCGCCGTTGTCGGCGAGCTGTTCCATCAGCTCGTCGCCGTAGTCGCGGCCCACGCCCACGCTGAGCAGGGTGATCTGCCTGCCGGCGTACTCCTTGACCCGGTCCAGGATCGCCTGCCACTCCGTGCTGCCCTGGTTGGCGAGGCCGTCCGAGAGCAGGATGACCCGGTTCGTGGCGGCGGTCCTGAACGCGTCGGCGGCCACCCGGTAGCCGGTGACCAGCCCGGATTCCAGGTTCGTGCCGCCCTGGACGGCGAGCCGGTCCACGGCGGCGTGCAGGTCTGCGCGGGCGGCCAGCGGCGTCATCGTCGCCAGGACGTCCGCCTCGTCGCTGAAGGAGACGATCGACACCTGGTCGCCGGGCGCGAGCTGGTCGATCAGCGTGTGCAGCGCCTGCTTGACGAGGTCGAGCCTGCCTGGTTCGGCCATCGATCCGGAGACGTCGATGACGAAGGTGAGGTTGGCCGGTCGCCGCGCGGCGGCGTCGGATGCGCGCGTCTGCAGGCCGACGCGCAGCACGGCGCCGTCACGTGACGGCATCCTGGCGCCGTCGACGTGGACGGTGAAGCCGTCGTCGCGCGGCTGCGCGTAGTCCTGCCTGAAGGAGTTGACGAACTCTTCCGGACGGATCTTCGCAGGTTCCGGCCAGCGCCCTTCCTGCAGGGTGCGGCGGGCGTAGGTGTACGAGGCGGTGTCCACGTCGAGGGCGAAGGTGGAGATCTGCGCCTGGGTCGTGTCCTGCTCGCCGGTGGTCTTCTCGGCCTGGGGCTCGGCCTGGGGCTCAGAGTCGGGCCGGGCCGGGGCGTTCGTCGGGCGTGGCGCCTGCGCGTGTTCGGCGGCCCTGCCAGGAGAGCCCGGGCCGCCGCCGCACGCGGCGAGCCCGAGCAGCGCCACAAGCCCGACGCTGATCACTAAAGGACGAAATTTCATGGAAACCACCTCCACGCCGTACGACGGACCCGCAGGTCAGTCGGCCGGGTCGGTGACGCAAGCGAGCGCAAACCGCGATCAGCACGTGATCGGCCGTCACCGAACCGACATCCGCGGCCCCGATGAGGTGGCCGCCGATGCGCAGGAGCAGCCCCGATCGTGTCCCGGAAGGGCCTCTTCCGTTATCGACCCGCGCTCCCCCGAGGTGGTCTCCTGACCGCTACGCCGTCCAGGACGGGTCGCGGCCGATGATCCCGAGAGCCCGGTCGAGGGCGGGCGCGTCGTCCGGCACCGCGACCTCCTCGCCGAACGCCCCCCGCTGCCTGCCGGTCGGCGCCATCTGCTGGACGAACCCCAGCAGCACGACGGCCTCCTCCTCGTTGATCTCGTACGTCCGGCCGGTGGCCTTGGCCAGGTCCCAGCCGTGGGCGAGCAGGTCGCACAGGCACATCGAGGCGAGCACGGGCTTGGGCAGGCCCAGGCCGGGGCTGACCCCCTCCCACGCCTCCGGCCGCTCCCAGACGGCCAGCATCCGCTCGGCCCGCTCGCGGAAGTCGCCGGAGTACTCCTTCTCCGGGATCATCGGCCCGTCCGCGGCCAGCGACTCGAACAGCGAGGCGCCCCACTCCAGGTGGTTGATCAGCGCCTTGACGTCGTACTCCGCGCACGGGGTGGGCAGCGCGTGCTGCTCCTCCCCGATGCTCTCCACCAGGTCCGCGGTGCGGCGGGTGGCGTTCCTCAACAACGGCAGCATCTGCTCCATGCGTCCAGCATGCCCCATCAGCCACATGGTCTCAGCGCCGCCTCCTCCACCCGGATCCGCACCGTGAGCAGCACCGCGTTGGCCGCGGTGAAGGCGATCGCGGTGAGCCAGGCCGTGTGGACGAGCGGCAGCGCGATCCCCTCCGCGACGACCGCCACGTAGTTCGGGTGGCGGATCCAGCGGTACGGGCCGCGCTCGACGAGCGGCATCCCCGGCACCACGACGATCCGGGTGTTCCACTGGCTGCCCAGGGTGGCGACGCACCACCAGCGCAGCCCCTGGGCGAGCAGCACGACCGCGAGCATGGGCCAGCCGAGCGCCGGGAGGAACGGCCGGTGGAGCAGCCACACCTCGGCGGGCGCGGCCACCAGGAGCCCGGCGTGCGCGGCGACGATCCAGGCGTAGTGCCCCGCGCCGTACTCGACGCCGCCCTTCGACCTGGCCCAGGCCAGGTGGCGGCGGGCTACGACCAGCTCGGCCAGCCGCTCGGCGGCGACCAGCAGGATCAGGACCGGGTAGGCGATCACCAGTGCAGCAGGAGCAGTTCGGCGGAGAAGCCGGGGCCCAGGGCCATGAGCACGGCCGGTTCGCCTGTCAGGCCGCGCGTCTCCTGCAGCACGTGCAGGACGGAGACCGAGGACAGGTTGCCGTGCTCGCGCAGCGACCGCCAGGTGACGGCCAGCGCCTCTTCTGGCAGGCCGAGCGACTCGGTGATCTTCTCGATGACGCGGGGGCCTCCCGGATGGCAGATCCAGGTGCCGACCTGCTCGGGGGTGTGCCCGTGGTCGGCGAGGAAGCTCCTGACGTCGCCGCCGAGGACCTGCCCGACGAAGTCGGTGAGCCCGGGGTCGAGCATGATACGGAAGCCGTGCTCGCCGATCTTCCAGCCCATGAGGTGCTGGGTGCCGGGGTAGAGCTTGCTGCGGGTGGCGACGACCTCCCTGCCATGGCCGCGTCCGGAGGCCACGACGGCCGCCGCGCCATCGCCGAACAGGCCGCTGGCGATGAGGTTGGCGACGGAGTCGTCGTCGCGCTGGACGGTCAGCGAGCACAGTTCCACGCAGACGAGCAGCGCGACGTGTCCCGGCCAGCCGCGCAGGTAGTCGCGCAGGCGTGACAGTCCCGCCGCTCCGGCGGCGCAGCCCAGGCCGAACATCGGCAGGCGCCTGACGTCCGGGCGCAGACCCGCGCGCTGGGCGAGCCTGGCGTCGAGTGACGGCGTGGCCAGGCCGGTGCTGGAGCAGAACACCAGGAGGTCCACCTTCCCGGGGGTCACGCCCGCCTTGGCGAGCGCGCCCCGCGCGGCCCGCTCCGACAGGTCGAGCGCGATGTCGACGTACTGCTCGTTGGCGCGGGTGAAGGAATCGAGCTTGGCGTAGTCCTCCAGCGGCAGCGCGAGGTTCCTGCCCCGCACCCCAGTCGCCTCGTGGAAGCGCTTGATCAGTTCGGGGTCGGCGTCCGTCACCTGACAGAACGCCTCGGTGATCTCCGCCTGCTCGTAGCGGTGATCAGGCAGAACCGTCTGGACCCCCGAAATGTACATGCGCTTCTCCTGCCGCTGAGAGGGCCCGACTAACATGCGGGCACGCCGATCCCCGCGCCTTCGCGCACCGTCGCGGTGCTCTCCCCAACGTGGCCAACGCGGTGGCGCGCCGCCTGGTGATCCCCCCGCACAGGGACGGCGGCCAGGACCGGCGCTCCTTCAGCGCGTGAGCGTCACAGGCCCAGGCGCCAGAGTGAGGTGACCTCGGCGGCGCGGGCGGCGTGCAGCGGGTCGGCGGCGTCGTGCGGGCGGCGGTGCCCGGGCCTGGCGTCGAGCCGGTCCACGACGCGGACGCCCGCCCGTTCGAAGGCGCCCAGCAGGTCGGCGCGGGTGCGTAGGCCCAGGTGCTCGGCCAGGTCGGACATGACCAGCCAGCCCTCGCCGCCGGGCTCCAGGTGGTCGGCGAGACCGTCGAGGAAGCCGCCGAGCATCCGCCCGCCGGGGTCGTAGACGGCCTGGTCGAGCGGCGAGGACGGCTTGGCGGGCAGCCAGGGCGGGTTGCACACCACCAGCTGCGCCCGCCCCGGCGGGAACAGGTCGGTCTCGGTCACCTCGACGCTGCCGGCCAGGCCCAGGCGTGCCACGTTCTCGCGGGCGCACGCGACCGCGAGCGGGTCGCAGTCGGTGGCCACCACGTGCCCGGCGCCCCTCCTGGCCAGGACCGCGGCGAGCACCCCCGTCCCCGTCCCGATGTCGAAGGCGGTGCCGAGCGTCCGGGCGGGCAGCGGCGCGGCGGCGACCAGGTCGACGTACTCGCCGCGGACCGGCGAGAACACCCCGTGATGGGGGTGGATGCGGGCGCCGAGCGCGGGGATCTCCACTCCCTTCTCGCGCCACTCGTGCGCGCCGATCAGCCCGAGCAGCTCGCGCAGCTGCCCCACGGCCGGGCCGGCGGCGCCGCCGTACACCTCCTCGCAGGCCACGCGGACGTCGGGCGCCCGCCTGAGCGGGATCACATGGCCCGCGTCGAAGGGGATCAGCAGCATGCCCAGCGTGCGCGCCCGCTGTGAGCGGGCCTGGCGGTAGCGGTGGAAGTCGCCGGGCTCCGCGGGCTTGCAGCGGCGAGCCATCGCCCGCAGCAGCTGCCGGGCGTTCTGGAAGTCACCCCTCCACAGCAGCGCGGTGCCCTCGCAGGCCATGCGGTAGGCGGTGTCGGCCGGCAGCCGGTCGTCGGCGATCACGACACGCTTCGGCGGCGCCGCCCCAGACGCGGAACGCCAGACGGCGGAGTGTTCCTGTCCTTCTTCGGTCCACGTGATCATCAGAGCTCGACCGTTTCACGGACCACCGCCCCGGGTCCACCGGTTTTACCCAGGGGTGCCGCAGATGGTGATCGTGGCGGCGCTGGTGGTTCTCGGCCTCGGCGCGGTGGCGCTGCTCAACGGTGACGGCGCGCCGGGCTCAGATCCGATAGTCGAAGACGTAGGAGTGCGAGCCGTCCGGGGCGATGAGGATCTCCATCTCGCCCCTGAGGCCGCGCAGCTCGCCGGTGCCGGAGTCCGGCACGACCCTGATGCGCAGCGACTGCTCGCCGCGGTCGCTGACGGCGTCGTGCTGGACGACGAAGCTGCCCGCCCGCCCGTGCAAGGTCCCCTCGATGCGTTCCATCGCGACGTAGGACCGCGACTCGGCCACCTCGGTCGAGGCGACGGTCAGGGTGACGACGCTGGTGGCCGTCAGGTCCCCGTGGAAGGTCTTGGTCATCGTGACGTGGCCGAGCGAGACGCCGTCGCGCTCGTCGTACGGCGCCTGGGCGTTCCAGTCGGCGGTCTCGAAGGTTCCCTTGGCTGTCATGAGCTCTACCATGCCGGACGTACCTGTCAGCTTCCGTCAGGTACAGCGTGTTTGCCAGGTTCGCGGCTGTGACGCTAGGTTCTCCTGCGTCTCAGGAGGTGTGCCTTGCTCTACCTGTCCGAGGGCCTGGGCCTGGTCACGCTGGTGCTCTGGCTGTACTGCCTGTTCGATGCGATCACGACGCCGGAGGCCGACTGCCGCAACCTGCCGAAGGCCCTCTGGGTGATCATCGTGCTGTTCTTCCCGCTGATCGGCTCGATCGCCTGGCTGGTCGCCGGACGTCCGCAGCACGCGGGGGCGGCGCGTCCCGGCCGCTACCCGGAGTACGACCGTCCCGGCCGATTCGTCGCGACCAACCCCGACGACGACGAGGAGTTCCTGCGGCGCTGCCGTGAACGCGCCGAGGAACAGCGCAGGAACGCCCCGAAACCGCCGTCCGACGAGAGCTAGATCTTGATGACGGTCTTGCCGCGCGCGTGACCGTGCGCGATGTCCCGCAGCAGCGCGGGAGCCTGGTCGAAGGGCACCTGCGACTCGATGTGGACGCGCAGCTGACCCCCGTCGATGAGGTCGGCGAGCACCGACAGGAGCTGGCCGGTGGGCTTGACCAGCAGGTTGACGGCGCGGATCTCGCGGTAGGAGGGCGAGGAGGGGTCGAGGGAGTGGATGGTGCTGATGATGACGCCGCCCGGGTGCAGCAGCTCGGCCATCTGCTCGATCGAGTCGGCGGGGCTGACCAGGTCGAAGACCGCGTCGAGGCCGTCGGGGTGACGGTCGAGCACCTGCTCGGCGATCGGGCTGACGAGACGGTCCGCGATCTCGACCGCGCCCAGTTCCCGCATCAGCTCGTCGGCGTCGGGTGACGCGCTCGCGATGACGCGGGCGCCGCGCAGCGCGGCGAGCTGGATGGCGCTCTGGCCGACTCCGCCGGTGGCGCCGACGATCAGGACGGTCTGCCCGGTGTCGAGCCTGGCGGTCTCGACCAGGTCGTGGGCCGTGCAGGTGGCCGTCGGCACGGCCGCGGCCTGCTCGGCGATCATGCCCTTGGGCATCAGCGCGACGGGCCCGTCCTGGGAGACGACGCCGTACTCGGCGTAGCTGCCGAGCCCGCGCGCGGTGTCCAGGAAGCGCCCGTAGACCTCGTCGCCCGGCTTGAACCGGGTGACCTCCACGCCGACGGCCTCGACGACGCCGGCCCCGTCGACTCCCAGGATCATCGGGAAGCGGTAGGGCATCGTGTTCTTCATCGCACCGCTCGCGATCTTCAGATCGACGGGGTTGTACCCGGCGGCGCGGATCCGGACGAACAGCTCGTCCGGTGCCGGCTCCGGCGCGGGCAGCTGCACGATCTCTGGATCTGCGCCGAATTCCGTGATGGCGATGGCACGCACGACAAACTCCCGTCGACGACTGAAACGGCCGAGGTGGACGTCCCCTGGGCCATTCGCCGCCAACCTGGCCATGGAGCTTCTTAGGGGGAGTTTTGCCCCGGTTAGAACCCTTGGGCGAGCCGGTAGTACGCCTGGTTCCAGCGCAGTTCCTTGGCGAACTGCCAGTCCGAGGTACGGCTAGCGCCGGACCGTGCTCCCCCGGTGGACGAACGTGGGGGGAACCACGAGCCGCTCCCGCCCCTGCCCGCCCTCGACGTGCCTGAGCAGCACCTCGATGCTGCGCCTGCCGACAGCGCCGAAGTCCTGCCTGATGGTGGTGAGCGGAGGCGAGAAGAACTCCGACTCGGGGAACCGACCGAAGAAGCCACTGCGTTGCGGCACGATCACGACGTCCCCGACCCTGGTGATCACGAGGTCCACCGCACGCCGACCTCCGGTCACGCGCCCGCGAGCAGGTCAGGGAAGCGTGACGTACTTGCCGAGGAAGTGCCGGGCCGTGGCGGTATCCAGGCGGTAGTCGTAGTTGGCCGCCTTGCAGGCGTTGTCGGCCCCGGTGATGGTGGTGGCGACGAGCAGGTGCGAGGTGGGGCCTCCCAGGAAGTTCGGGCCGCCCGAGTCGCCGAAGCAGGTGCTGCCGTCACCCTTGGAGTGGTCGATTGTCAGGTCGAGCCACCTGCGGGAGAGGTTTTTGAAGGAGATGGAGGCCTGGTTGCGGGTGTCGGTGTAGATGAACCGCCGCCCGTGCGTCTTCTTCTTTTTCGGGGCCAGAGAGCCGTACCCGACGGGAGTGAATCGCGCCGACTTCAGCTGATTATCGGCTTCGAGCTGGTCGAGCATGCCCAAACCGGGCAATTGGGCGGGCTTAATGCCGGGGATGGCGGCGTCGAAGACGACCACGGCCATGTCGTGGAGCCCAGCCTCTTCGCGGTAGCGCGGGTCCGCTATGTAGCGACCGGTATAGATCTGGCTCCCAGGCTTGTAGTGACTGGCGAAGGAGACCCGGGCGGTCTTCATCTTCCCCTCTCCGCAGTGGGCGGCGGTGAGGAAGACGGTGGGCGAGATGAGCGTGCCGGTGCAGTAGGCCCACGTGCCGTCGGGGTGCGGTTCTTCGGCGATGAGGGCTCCCACTTCTGGGTGAGCGTCTCCGTCAGCGGTGCCGTTGGTGATGGCCGATGCGGGGGTGGCGACAGTCATGACAATTACCAGAGGAATCATGACAAAAGGGACAAAACGCATTGGGGAAGTGTAGCCGCCCATAGCCTCCACATGACACACGCGGTAAAAAGATCTACTCACCACCAGTCAGGAGCCAGGTGAAACCAGCCCTGTCTCGTGACGGCTGAGCCTGCTCGGCACGCCACTGCCGCACGTTCACAGGCCCGAACACGCAAAACGGGGGTGTCCTGGTGGACACCCCCGCTGTTACCGACAGAAGCGAGCATCGGCCCCCCGGGGCCCAGTCCTGCCGATTCACCTGCGCGGCAGCTCGTCGAGTCCTTCGTCACCGCGCTGCACGAGGGCCGACCGAAGCTGATCCTCTCCGGCATCCAGGAGAGCGTCGACAGTCACCGGGTGGTCTTCGCCGCCGAACGCTCTCGCCGAACCGGGCAGACCATCACCTTGGCCTGACGTCCGGCGTCACCTCACGGCCACCGACGCAAGAGCGCGCGGGGTGGACTGTTCAGCGTGGATGCGCCGGCACCGGCGACGAGCAGGGTGAGGAACCACAGGGCCGGAACAGCAGAAGCGGCGGTGTCTCTTCAGACACCGCCGCCGCGGATACCTCGACGCTCCTCGCCACCGCCCTTGCAGAACCGTGTTCGAGTAACGCTACTTGGGTGGAGCTATGGGGATTCGAACCCCAGACCTCCTCCATGCCATGGAGGCACGCTACCAACTGCGCCATAGCCCCTTGCGATGCGTCGCCAAGTGTATCGGAATACGGGCGCCCTCGTGTCACGCCGAGCCGTCCGTGATACGTCATAGGTTTTGTGTCGACTTTCGATGAGCACCGGAGCCTGCTGACGGGTGTCGCCTACCGGATTCTGGGCAGCGTCGCCGACGCCGAGGACGTCGTGCAGGAGGCGTGGCTGCGCTGGTCAGCGGTGGACGAGGCAGCCGTGGCCGATCCGAGGGCGTACCTGATGCGGGTGACGTCGAGGCTGGCGCTCGATCGGCTGCGGTGGGCGAAGTCGCGGCGGGAGTCGTACGTCGGCCCGTGGCTGCCGGAGCCGATCAGTACGGCGCCTGACGTGGCGGAGCACGCCGAGCTGGCCGATTCGCTGGAGTTGGCGCTGCTGGTGGTGCTGGAGACGTTGTCGCCGTTGGAGCGGGCGGTGTTCGTGCTGCGGGAGGCGTTCGACCTGCCGTTCTCGGAGATCGCGGAGGTGATCGGGCGGGCGGAGCCCGCGACCCGGCAGCTGGCGAAGCGGGCCCGTGATCACGTGCAGGAGAAGCGGCCGCGCTTCGACGTGGATCTGGGCGAGCGCAGGAGGATCACGGAGCGGTTCATCCACGCGTCCGTCAACGGCGATCTGGGCGGGTTGATCGAGCTGTTCTCCAGCGACGTCACGCTGGTCGGCGACGGCGGCGGTAAGGCGAGGTCACCGCTGCGCGCTCTCACCGGGGCCGGCAACGTCACCCAGTTCCTCATGTCGACCAGGACGCCTGAGGGCATCGCGAAGTTCATGGCGTCGATCGGCGTCCAGGACTACACGGACTTCTCGTACGGCGTGCAGGACGTGAACGGCGGCCCGGCGATGGTGCTGCTCGCCGGGGGCCGGGTGGTGACGGTCATCTCCCTGCTGGTCTCGGACGGCAGGATCGACACGATCTACCTCCTCGCCAACCCCGACAAGATCGCCCACCTGCCGTGGGGCGGAACCGCCGCACGGCCAGGCGGGTAACCGGTCAGGCGGCACGCCGGACCATCGGGATGCCCGCTTCGCGGACGAGCGCGCAGAGGTCGACGCCGGTGGCTCGCAGAATCCGTCCGGCGCCGTTGGAGCCGTCGGCGAGCAGCCCCCACAGCAGGCGCTCGCCCGTGACGGGCCCGGGCCGCGACATGGCCACCTCGACCGCCTTCCGCGCGTGCGCGGCGAGCGGGATCGCCCCGAGCGGCCCGTACAGGGTGACGCGCAGCGGCCTGACGCGGGAGCGGGTCAGCCGCCACAGAGCCGAGTCGTCGGTTCCGGCCCGGGTGCGGCGGTGGACGGCGTCGAGGTCGATGCCGAGCGTGGCGAGCAGCGTGCGCGCGTCGCCGGTGTCGAGGTGTTCCCGTAGGTCCTCGGCGGTCGCGGTGAAAGTGTCGAGCGCGAAGGGACGCACCTCGGCCAGCCCGAGCAGCAGCAGCTCGGCGGGGAGCGCGGGACGTCCGGCGTCGAGGGCGTGGGTGCCGGCCTTGATGACGGCGCGGCGGGCGGCCTCGGTGAACCTGGCGAACAAGGACTACCTCCTGACCCGGCGGGCGTGCTTGCGATGGGCGGACTGCCGTTTGACTCCGAGCGCGTCCGCGATCTGCTCCCAGGACCAGCCCTGGGCGCGCGCGTTGGACACGTGCGTGGCCTCCAGCTCTTCCAGCAGGGCTCTGAGGGCGGCGACCGCCGCCAGGCCGACGCCGGGGTCGCGATCACCGGCCGACTCGGCCAGTTCGGTGACTCTCATGGTGTCAGCATGTGCTGACAAGCACCCGCTTGTCAACACATGCTGACACTAGAGTCGCTCCGCCATCAAGGCGAGGATCGGGAGGGCGTCCGCCAGCCGGGCGCGCTCCTCGGGCGTGAGCGTGCTCACCGCCGCCTCCAGCCGTTCGGTGATGACCCGTTCGCGGTTGTTCAGCGCCGCCTTGCCCGGGTCCGAGATCGCGGTGATGACCCGGCGACCGTCGGCGGGGTCGGGCTCCCTGGACACCAGCCCCCGCCTGTCCAGGCCGCCCAGGACGGTGCCGACGGCCTGCGCCGTCACCTTCTCCAGGGCCGCCAGCTGGGCCGAGGTGTGCGGCCCGTCCCGATCGAGCCGCGACAGCACCGCGAGCTCGGTGAACGAGAGCTCGTCGTTCGAGGCGTTCGTGTAGAGCTGGCGGATGCGCCGGGCGAGGCGCCCCACGGCGATCCGCAAATCTTCTGAGAGCACAAAAGCAAGTCTAGCTTTATCAATCTGGCTTTGGTAACTTCGCGGCACTATGTGTTACGACGACGATGCGACACCACCCGCCCACAGCACGCCCATCACCTCGACGTCCGCCGGGGCCGTCCGCCTCACCTCGGCCGACGGCACCGCGTTCGCCGCCTACGAGGCCCGCCCCGGCGACCAGCGGGGGCCGGGCGTGGTCATCCTTCCTGACGTGCGCGGGTTGCACGGTTTCTACAAGCAGCTCGCCGTGCGGCTGGCCGAGCAGGGGCACCCGGCCATCGCCATCGACTACTACGGCCGCACGGCGACGGACGACAGCCGCGACGCCGACTTCCAGATCATGGAGCACGTCACCAAGCTCAACAGGGACGCCATCCAGGACGACATCATGGCCGCCGCCGACCACCTGGGCAGGCCCGCCGTCGCGCTCGGGTTCTGCATGGGCGGACGCAACGCGTTCCTCGCCTCGGCCCCGAGGTTCGGCTTCGCGGGCGTGATCGGCTTCTACGGCGCTCCGGGCATCGCGGGCCCGTACGGGCCGGGGCCGACCCAGCACGCATCAGAGCTGGACGCGCCGATCCTCGGCCTGTTCGGCGGTGCGGACCAGGGCATCCCGGCCGAGGCGGTGTCGGAGTTCGACCAGGCCCTGACGGCGGCAGGAGTCGAGCACGAGCTGGTCACCTATCCGGGCGCCCCGCACGGCTTCTTCGAGGCCCACGCCACCGGCCACGCCGCGGCCTGCCAGGACGCCTGGCAGCGGGTCCTGGCCTTCCTGGCCGCCCGCTAAGTACCGGAGGGTCGCACGGTGGTGCGCATGGTCAGCGCGGCGTCGTCCAGCGTCAGGCCGACCGTGACCTCGCCGAGCTCTGAGGTCCGCGACACGTGCGTGCCACCGCACGGGATCGCAGCCTCCCCCTCGGGCAGCGCGCAGTGCCAGGTGCGGCGGGCGGTGAGCCCGCGGTCGGGCACGTCGAGCCAGACGGGCACGTCGGCGGCCACCCACGCCTTGAGCCGGACGTTGGCGTCGTGGGCGACCTCGTCGAGGTCCAGCCCTTCGGCCGAGAACCCCTTCTTGCGCAGCGACTTGCCCAGCCGGTAGACGTCCACGCTGCCGTACGGCGCGATCCGCGAGGACGTGATCGCGCTCTGGTCGAAGTCGGGGTTCCCGAGCCCGTCGACCGCGACCTCCTTGCGCCAGCGGCCCGCCAGGGACGTATTGAGCGCGAGGGCCGCCAGATGGCAGGCGGTGTGACCGGCCGACAACCCCGCCCGGTACGCAGCGTCGACCGAGAGCTCGACTTCCGCGCCCACGTCGAGCGGGCTCTCGGTCAGATGGACGACCAGCCATTGCCAGCCGTCGGCGCCGCGCCGGACGGGGATGTCGGCCCCGAGGACGACCTCGCCGTCGTTCGACTGTGCCCCCGAGACGCAGTCGACGACCGGCAGCCCACCGATGGTGCCGTGGTCGGCGGGCTGGTCGGGCCAGGTGTGGTCGAGCGGGTGGAACGGCGTCTCGGCGACGATCAGACCGTGCAGGCCCCCCGCCTGCACGGCTCCGATGATCTCCGAACGCCCGCTCACCTGGCCATCTGGGAATGTGACTACTGTCGGGTTCACCTCTTCATCATCTCAGGCAGCTCGATCGCCTTCGGCAGCCGTTCGTCTTCCAGGTAGCGGTCGCGTCCCGCGTACAGGCCGGTGAACAGCTGCGCGACGAGCACACCGAAGATCAGCGTGTACGTCAGCGCCCAGCCGCCGGTCAGCTGGTGCAGCACACCCACGAGAAGCGGGCCGGCGCCCGCCATCAGATATCCGGCGCTCTGCCCGAAGGCGGACAGCGCGGCGGTCGCCTCCGGCGTGCGGGTGCGCAGTGCCAGCATCATCAGCGCCAGCGGGAACGAGCCCATGCCGATCGACACGAGCACCACCCAGACCAGCGCGGTGGAGCCGGGCGCGAACCAGAGCCCGAGGAAGCCGACCGTGTACGAGACGATCAGGCCCACCACGACCGGACGCTGGTCGCGGAAGCGCGAGGCGACCATCGGCACCAGGATCGACACCGGGATGTTCAGCGCGGTGAACACCCCGAGAATCACCCCGGCCTCGCTGGTGCTGAAGCCGCCGTCGACGAGGATGGTGGCGAGCCAGCCGAACATGATGTACGCGATCATCGACTGGGTGCCGAAGTAGATCGCGACCATCCAGGCCAGCTTGCTCCTGGCGAGCTGGCGGATGCCCGCGTCTCTCTGGCCGGTGTCGCGCTCCGGCTCACTGCGCAGCAGCGCAAGCCACGGAATGGCGGCGACGACGGCCAGCGCCGCCCACACGCCGAGCGCGATGTGCCAGTCGCCTGACGCGCGCTCGATCGGCACGGTCGCGGCGGCGGCGAGCATGGTGCCGACCGCCAGGGCCGTGGTGTAGACGGTGGTCATGATCCCGGTACGGGCCGGGAAGTGACGCTTGATCAGCGTCGGGATGAGCACGTTGCCGACGGCCCCGCCCGACAGCGCGACCGCGCTGCTCAGCAGGAACACCGGCGCCGAGTCGACGAGTGACCGGACCAGCAGGCCGGCGCCGAGCGTCACGAGCGCGAGCAGCAGCAGCCGGTGCTCGCCGACCCGCCTGGCCATCGTCGGGGTCACCGCGCCCACCGTGGCGAAGGCCAGGACGGGCAGCGTGGTGAGCAGTCCGGTGCCGACGCTCGACATGCCGAGCGCGGCGGCGAGCTGGTCGAGCAGCGGGCCGACGGAGGTGACGGCGGTGCGCAGGTTCAGCGCGGCGAGCACGATCCCCAGCACGAGGAGCCAGGCCAGGGAGCCGGTTCTGCCTCGGGACTCTTGGGCCAGCACGCTCATGGGGGACCGGTCCTCCACTCATCAAATCATGGGACGAATAACCTCACCAACAGTAGCAAAATCAACATTTATTCCTGACCATTGGGGCCCAACATGACAAACTTCCCAGCTCACGCCGGGGGCCCGAGGGCAAGCTCACAGGACAGACCGGTCCTGCAGGATGGTGTTAACGCCTGCGCAGCAGCCAGTACAGGCCCACCAGCGGCAGCACGAGGGGGATGAACAGGTACCCCTTGCCGTACACCGACCAGACCGTATCGTGCGGGAAGGCGGCCGCGTCGACGACGCTGGCGGTGCCGACGACCAGGACGCCGACCAGCTCGACGCCCAGCGCCGCCAGCGCGACCCGGCGCGCGCCGCGCGCCAGG